>CALGRQ010000484.1 GCA_937880795.1 uncultured Dyadobacter sp.
ACCTGTTGCTCCGAAGCCCGCATTCCGACCAACAATGAAGCCGAAAGTGCCAACTGTCATAGAGAATTCAGACGAGAGGGAAATTAATGATGAAAAGGCGGTAGACGAGCCTAAACCAAAGCCATCATTCCGACCGACGATGAAACCTAAACCCAAGCAGGAGTAAATAAGATTGACCAACATTCTATGGAAGCAGCAGCATTTTATAGCTTTTCTATACTGGCCCTCGTGTCGGCACTTTTTATACTATTCTCGCGCAACCTGATCTACGGTGCATTTGCATTGTTTCTATCTTTTCTTGGTGTAGCGGCGTTATACGTTTTGGCCGGAGCAGATTTTCTGGCTGTTACCCAAATTATGGTTTATGTAGGAGGAATATTGGTATTGCTCCTTTTTGGAATTATGCTGACGCAGAAGGCCAATCAGGATGTGGAGTCACATACCCCCAACCGGGTAGACGTGCTACCTTCAAGAAAAATGGCGGGCTTCCTGGCGGGATCAGCCGTATTTGTTTTGCTGGGCTATATCATCCTGAACGCGCGTTTTGCGATGCAAGGAGAAGTAATTAATAGCAATTCCACCATTAGAACCATTGGTGTTGAGCTCATGACCAGCCATTTATTACCCTTTGAAATTGCTGCTATTCTGCTTTTAGTGGCGCTCGTTGGAGCGGCCCATTTAGCCTTAAACCGTAATCCTGTCGAATAACCATGATTCCCTTAGAACATTATCTCTTTGTAGCTGCGGCGTTATTCTGCATTGGACTGGCTATAGCCGTAACCAAAAGACATTTTATAGGCATGTTGCTGGGGATAGAATTGATGCTAAATGCAGTGAATATCAATTTAATTGCTTTTAGTAGACATGATCCGGAGAAACTCGGAGGGCAGCTTTTTGCATTATTTGTCATTGTGGTTGCAGCGGCAGAAGTAACCGTGGCGCTGGCGATCATCATGCGGGTCTATGGGCATTACAAAACCGTAGATCCGGATAAAGTAAGTGAATTGAAACAATAGTGGCATCTTCTTATACCCATGATCTTTGGGGATAATACTATAAAAAACGCTCAATGAATTGGATATTCTTGGTTTTGGCTTTTTTGATCGGTATTTCCAATGCCGTACAGTCTGGAGTTAATGCACAACTCCGCGAATCATTAAATAACCCTATACTGGCTGGTATCACCTCTTTTTCATTGGGACTGGTGATTTTATTAATTGTATTTGCCTGCTTTAATCAGGATCCAATCCCTAAAATTGAGGATATACGACATATTCCGCTGAACCGTTTTCTAGGTGGTGCATTAGGGGCATTTTATGTGATCACCGTGATCTTGATTGTACGTAAAATCGGATCATCCAACATGATGTGTTTGATAATAGCAGGACAAATGGCTACTGTTATGACTATTGACCATTTCGGACTCCAGGGTTTTGCCATACACCAAATCACATGGCCACGTTTGGCAGGAGCAGTGTTGGTGGTTGCAGGTGTTGTTTTGATTTTGAAGAATTGAGGTTACTGTCATAATTTTAACCAAGATCCCACTTTACTCCACGGTTATCCTCCCTCCCCCTGCATAGCTTCTATATTCGCCTTGGTACATGGCATCAGCTGCGGCAGGGCCTGTTACAAACTTTCCTTTGGAAACCGCCCTCACCTGATAATAAAAGGTTTTTTCGTTCTTGTCGGCCGTCGTAAAAAAATGAATACGATCATCCCGAATATCTAAATATTCTGGAACGGCTGCCTTTTTAATCCAAGGCATATCGCGCGGTTCGGTAATGCGCGGGTTCTCAATTTCAAATGCTGCGGGGAGGATATCGGTAACCACTACGTTTTCAATAGGTAAACCGCTCACACTGGTAAGGGAAAGTTTTACAATCACCAGGTCATTTTGATGTAGTTTACTAACCGGCTTACCGTCTCGGGTTAAATACGTACGTCTGATACGCAACCCCTGATCTTCATGTGTAAAAGTACCCGTTGCCGATATACCTTCACTTTGAGAGAACCAATAAAGGGTGCCTTTGCCGGTGGTGGAAATTGTTAATTTTTGGTTGGCAATTCCCTGAGTAAGTTTTAATTCTTTTCCGCTAAAAGTAGCCACATTTTTCCCTCCAGATAAAACATGAGCGGCTACCGTGGAACCACTATTTTGTCGGGCTACTTTTCCCAATGCAAGCACGGCAAAAGACGCCTCTTGCGTATTTATATAGGAAACGGATTGCATTGCCTTGGATAGTTGACGTGCAAGAACAGGAATTTGTAAGTTATCCACATCCGATTCTAAAAGGGTGTTAAGAACCAGTCCAAGGTTTCTCAAGGGTGAGGAGTAGCTGTCGTCAAAGGCCTGAAAATGCTCATTGGATGTATACGCTTTTGGCAATAAGGCGCCAAAACTTCTGGTATCGCCCACCAACTGGAATGCACCTGCTAGTAGGTATTTAGCATCGGTTGTGAGCAATTGCTGATTTTGCTTGTAGTAATTCATGGCTGCCCGATTGGGTTGGCTGCCCAGTGCCAATACGTATAAAGAGTAAATAGTTTCTCTGCGAGCAACAGTTTTTCTGAGTTGTGTTCCCGTAGCAGACTTTTCTTGATAGGCCAATCCGCTGCCAGTGCTCGCTAGTACGACTTCTTTGTTGGCGGTTATACCCGTTTTACCGGTTAAATAGTCCAATGCTTTATGGAGTGTTTTACTGTTCACCTCAAAACCGGCACGTCGGGCTTCTTCCAGGAAATGAACTGCATAGGCAGTGGTCCACCAGTCTTCCTGCGTATTACCTGGCCACATGGCCATACCACCATTGAAGAGTTGCTGCGCTTCTATTTTTTGAATAGCCTGTTGTACATTGGTGATCGGATTGAAATCACTTTCCCCGGTTTTAACAGTATATACCGGCACAGACATAGCTTTGGTAAGATCCACAAAATAGAGTTGAGGAAATGCCTTGGAGACGGTTTGTTCCAGACACCCAAATGGATAACCCAATAAGGATGCCAGGGCTTTTCCCCCTGTCTGCACAAGTGGTGAATGACTCAAAACAAGTTCAGTACGATTGGTTGCAGGTATAAACTGATTACTAAGATCGATATTGTGCTGTGTACCTGCCGCAATTGTACCCGACTGACTGGTTTTGAGTAAAGGAGAAGCTGGGCGGACCGATAGTTCTGTTTCCTGACTAAATGTTTCACCAAAGGCATTTACTTTGACAATTACTTTGCCAATACCGATCGCCTGATTAGCCTTAATGGAGAAAATAGCTTTGGTTTCTTTGCCTGGCGCTATATGGATGGACTGGCTAACTCCGGTACTCGTATTCGTGAGTGGTCCCGAGAGTTGCAAGCTGACGGTTCCGTGCACATTTTTATTTTCGGTATTGCTGATATTCACCGGTATTACGAGTTCATCACCGGGGCTAAGGAAACGGGATATTCCGGCACTAATGACTATGGGATCTGCAACTTTCATATTTTTTGATGCCGATCCAAAGGCATTATCTTTATAGGCTACGGCCATAATACGCATGTCGCCGCTAAATTGTGGGACATTGATATCAAATGTTGCCTCTCCCTGGCTGTTGGTTTTGAGTGCTCCACTCCAGAAAGATACAAGCTCTGTTCTACCATTGCTGAGTGGGTTTACCCGGCGTTCAAGATCATACCCATCTCCACCCGAGCTGGATTTTCCTGTACCAGTAAGTTCAGGAAATAGCATGGCGTACAAATCATGACTGGCTACTTCCAAAGCCCTTTTTTGATAGAAATAGCTATGGATATCTGGTGTTTTGGTATTTTTTAGCTGCAAGATACCCTCATCTACAACAGCCAATGTAACCTGTGTATTGGGCTGTGTTTTGACCCGAATTTTCTGTAAAGTTTTTGATCTGGACTTTTCAACCGCTGTAATGGAAACGGGTAACTTACGGTTTCTATCCTCAACCAGTATAGGGGCAAAGCCGTGAGCAACGGTAAGTGGCATGTCCGAGGCATCGAGGGGCCGAATCAGGGTTGCGGTTACAAATACATTGGGAAGATGCCCCTCTTTGATTTTGAGGTTTAGCTCTGCCGCTTTTTTTTCGGTGGTCAATACATGTTGTTCAAGTATGTTGTTGCGTTCAATGGTAATCGTCAATCGACCGTCAAATGGAGTTTTGAATAAGATTTTAGCGTTTTCGCCAAGACTGTACTTGGGTTTATTGGTTTCGATCAAAACTTTACCTTCATTACTCACTTCGAAAGATGAATATTGTGTATATCCTGAGCCGTAGGCATAGAAACTTGTGGCTGTATAATGCGCCGCGCCAGGTCTACGTATTCGTATTTCATATTCGCCTGACACCACGGGTACATAACTAAGGCTGGCTTTTCCTTTTGCAAGATTTAAAATGTTGGAGTATACTATTTTTTCTTGCTTTCTGGATGTATAGCGCAATACACCATTTTGTTTTTCCACAACGGTTTGATAATCCAACCGAACGATATCCACACTTGCCGTGGTACCTCCCTGCAAATTTCCCTTGCTGTTCACGCCTACTATTTCAATGGGGACCGCTGCATTGACACCAAAATACGAAGCAGGTAGCCGAACACCGTATAGAACGGGTTGGGTAAAGACCTCAAATTGATGCAACCTATTAACAGGTCTTCCGTTCTCATCAAAAACAGTTACATAAATTTTACCTTCCAGTACGCCGATATCTTTTATGGTTGCCTCCAGTGGGAAACGTTCCGTAGCCAACCCCTGCGCATTGGTAGAACCTTGGCGCCTCTCTCTTTCGAAAGAACCGGTCGAAGGTATATCGAAAGTATATTCAGGAAAATCGATGGGGCGAAACACTTTTCGTTTCAATTGTGATTCCATTTCGTAGTTTCGATTGGCGGCGGGAGGTCCAAATAGGTTTATAGCCGTGGCCGTTAAAGAGATAACTCCACCAGAAAAATAGGATCTCGCGGCCCCATTTAACTCTACTTTGATGCGATCCGGAATAAATTCTTCCACATATACGGAATGCGAGGCAATTAAAATATCGTTGGCATTGGATACTTCTAATGTATAGGTGCCTGTCATTACCGTTGCGTTCAGTTTTACCTCCGTTTGAACTGCCCCTTGCTCGTTTGTGCTTTTACGCCATGCTTGCAGTTCTTTCCCATTGGGTGTTAACAGACGTAATTTTAATGGGATCTCTTTGGCGGTTGACCAGGCATCCGTTCGCAAAACGGTATTAAAATACATCGTTTCACCCGGGCGGTATATATCTCGTTGACCGTAAACAAATGCTTGGAAGCCAGATTTGTTGTCACGCACACCCTCCACTTCAAATCTTGAAGTTTCGACACGGGTATCATCCATCATTAAGTAATTGAAATCGTCTTTATTACCCGCTGTGATCAGGGCAATCTTAAAGCCTGGGATTTTTTCGCTTAGTTTTGAGACATGTGCTATACCCTCAGCGTTGGTGGTGAGTGTATGTACCGATTGATTGTTGGAGCTGATTAATGAAATTTCAAGATTGGCAAGCGGGTCATTGGTTTTGATGGAATTGGCAAAAATCCAGATATCGTCCGTTCCTTGTTTCACCATGAGCCCGATATCTGAAATGGAAACGAGCTTGGTTGCATTCATATAGGCTTCATCCTTAGAGCTGACCGAAACCAGGTATATTCCTTTCCGTTGGTTGTCTTCCGGTAAAGTAATATTGAGTGCTGAAATGCCTTTACTCACAGGCAAATGATCCGTTTCAACTGTTTTATCGACGAGGACATCGCTAAAATTACCTTCTGGGTCATCGCTATATTGAAATGTACCGTTGGTGGTCCATTCGTCGCCCACGTATGCATAGTCTTCCCATCGGTTGTTTCTTAGGTAGGAAAGAATATTGTTGGCATACAGTTTAGAAATTTTAACCTGCACTTTGGGAACGTTAACGATTTGAACACCCATGTTTCGTGAACCTTTGGGCGTCATATAAAGTGCTTTTTTGTGTACGAAGGATATACCGGCGGGCATTTTACCAAAAAACAGGTCTTTAGAAATTTCTTCTTCCAGATTTGGGCCTAATACTCCCTGAAGGATTTTATTGAGTTGAAGTACATAAGTGTCGGTTTGATTAAAATCGCCTTGAATGATGAAACCGTTATCGGTTATTTCAGTTTTCGAAAGTACTCCCGGGTTTATCGTAAATCCTTTTGCGATACTTTCAGCCCGCAGTTCCTGGGTCGTGATAATGCGTGTAAACGGAATATTGTTTTCAAAACCAGTCTCAATGTCGGTTACTTCCAGGTGCAGGGGGGATGGTAAACTGGTTGTGGTGGTTATATTTTCGGGTGTTACATATTCGAAATTTTGTGCTTTTAGGCCTTTGGAAAGCTGTATAGCCATCGGCATAGGGTTGTTGTCTGCTTTGCCATTTGTTTGAAGCGCCAGCGTAATAAACTTATCTTGGTTTGTGGGTAAAACCTTAAAATTAACCTCTTTGCCTTCGATTAAAACCTTGATCCTATCAGATAGGTTTTGAGGGTTTACCGGATAATTAAAAATTAATTTGAGCCGTGCCTCTTGCCTGCCTGAAACGTTAGATAAAGCCCACCAACTTTCAGTTTTTACCAAGTTGAGATAGGGGGTATGGAAAGAGATAGGGGTATCTGAAATACTATACTTTTTATCCTTAGGAATCTTTGTGGTAATTAAACGCGTGGGACGGGCCTTATAGGCGGTAGCTGGTGCAAAATTTCCGAGTGGTGAAAAAACCACTTCATTGGGCGCAGTCCATTTAAACTTCCCTTTTATAGCGGGTTCAAATTGTATATACTGGGTAGAATCCCAACTGTCCAGATCATTTTCTGACACCAAATCTTTATTAAACGTAAAGACAAGGTTTTGAGATTGGTTAATTTCATCAGTAAAATTTGTGCCTGCAATTCTGAGTTCATGGAGTGATAAACAGCTGTTGAGAAGAAGTGCAATGACTGAAAAAAAATAGAGCGTGTAGAATGTCGAAATTTTCATGTAAATCGGAAATTTTCATTGGTACATTGAATGTACTATTTTATTATTTCCGCTTACAGTAAAACCAAAATTTAATATTTTAGGGACTAAGCGAATGATTTGCAGGTATATAAAAAGAAGGGTGCTACCAGTAAACTCGTTGAAAGTTTATAGATAGCACCCATGATGTGAGCAAAAATAGGCGACTGAAATTAAAACTCGGACATTACTTCCTCAATGGATCTGGTGTTGTCATAGAAGGATAGTAACCTTAATAAAATAGCCTCAACCACCGCATCAGGACAAGAAGCGCCGCAGGTAAGCATAATACGTGCGGGCGTATGTGCCGGGAGGTAGTTTTCGGAAACGACTTCCACTTTGGTATGCATATTGAAATGGCTGATGAGTTGTTTATCCAGTATTTTATTGACGGACTCGATAAAATAGGTTGGAAATTTCCCCTCACAAAGTTCTACCAAATGAGAGGTGTTGGAGCTATTATAACCACCTGCTACTACAACCAAATCCGCTTGGTGCGTTAGGAGCGCATATGTGGCATCCTGATTATCATTGGTAGCATAGCAAAGCGTATCGCGCGTATTGGCAAAATGATCTTCCACTTGTTCGGGACGTAGATTATAGTGCCTGATCATCACAGTTTTAAGAAAATCGGCAATGCCTTGCGTATCAGAAGCAAGCATGGTGGTTTGGTTTACAACCCCTATTCGTTTCAAATCTTTTTCAGGATCGAAACCTTCTGAAAACTGTCCTGCAAATTCTTTACTAAACTGCTCAAAAGGTGTTTCACCGGTAATATATTTGGCCAGTTGTTGGGCCTGTTCTATATTTTCTACCACCACTGTGGGGGCATTTTCTTTACTGTGCGAAAAAGTAGCCCGGGTTTCCTCATGAAAAGGTTTTCCATGCACCACAATGGTATAATTTTTCTCA
Organism: uncultured Dyadobacter sp.; assembly: GCA_937880795.1. Classification (GTDB taxonomy): domain Bacteria; phylum Bacteroidota; class Bacteroidia; order Cytophagales; family Spirosomataceae; genus Dyadobacter. The sequence goes on from CALGRQ010000484.1 coordinate 7,943, forward strand.
CCAATTTGCGCGGCCCTGTTCCAAACCTTCTCCACAAACGGACAAGTGGTATCGTATACATACGAGTTAATTCCCAGTTCGGCAAGTTTTGCCTGGTTTTCAACCGTAGTCCCGAAAGCAGGCACAATGACGATGTCGTCAGGCGTTAAATCTTCCCATTGAATGAGTTGCTTGCCTTTGGTATCCATTAAAAATCGAACGCCACGATCGGTCAGGTCACGATTGACGTCCGGATTGTGGATCATCTCACTCAATAGGAATATTCGTTTATCAGGGTTTTCTGAAATGGCTCTATACGCTATATCGATGGCATTTTCAACGCCATAACAGAATCCAAAATGGCGAGCAATCAAAAATTGTACAGGGCCAAAATCAAGCACTGTCGGACTGAAATCTCGTTTCAGTTTATCCTTTTTTCTTCTCGATTCCTTGATCGGAGTGATGATTTTGCTTCTGTAAAAATCGGGTATATTGAATGTTTTCATTTTGGAAAGCGCGAGGCAGTTGGCGATTGCGATTTATTTTTCGCCCATGTACGAAACACGAATAATTAGGAATCAAAGATACACTTCCTGTTTTCAAAGAACAATCCTGCCATCAGCTTTGTTCATGGGAGGCTTTTTTGATAAATATTTTTAATATCATGCAACATCTTTTGAAAGATTGAGGTCTTTGATTCAGAACGTTCAAAACTAAACCTTCTGTTTGAAAACAAATTTGTACATCGACCGGCACGTCGAACTGGTAGAACGCTGTAAACTCGGTGAGCGTAAGGCTCAATACGAGCTTTACAAAAGTTACTCGAAGGCTATGTTTAACATTTGCATGCGAATCATCAACCATGGGGGTGAAGCTGAGGACGCTTTGCAGGAAGCCTTTGTGGATGCATTTTCTAATCTACACCAATTCCGGCAGCAATCTACTTTTGGTGCTTGGTTGAAACAAATTGTGGTAAATAAAGCAATTAACCAGGTTAGGAGCCGTAAAGTGAAATGGGTGGAAATAGAAGAATGGCAGGAAGGGGGAGCGGAGGTGCCGGTTGAAGAAATACCACTTTGGGAGGATGAAAGTGCTTATGAAGTAGAAAGGATACGCAATGCCGTAATGAAATTACCCGATGGATATCGTGTGGTGTTGAGCCTTTATTTATTTGAAGGGTACGATCATGAAGAAATAGGCGAAGTTTTGGGCATTAGTGAATCCACTTCCCGAACGCAATATATGAGAGCCAAACGGAAGCTGGTTGAAATGATGGAAAGATGAGTTACGGAGCCAATCGTGGTGTTTGCAAAATGAAAAACGTTTGAAAACAATTAACTGATAAGAATTTGAGAATAGACATTTACACTTTACCAGTAAGTTAAAATGAAAAAGAATTCTGATAAAAAAGATCGTCTGGAGAGATTTGTGCGGGATAATAGAGACGGATTTGACAGCTTCTTGCCACAAGACAATTTGTGGGATCTTATAGAAAAACAAATTCCGGGTGAAACAAAACCTGTGAAATCTTCTCAAAAAGGTATCATATCAAAACTTTGGAATGGTTCGGCCCTTGTCAATTGGCGGGTAGCGGCTGGGATTTTTCTGGTTCTTGGGATCGGTTTTATGGTCTATATCAACCAACAGTATGGGGTCACCCGCGATCCCGCGGTTGCCTTGAAAGTGCCGGGTTATGCCAAGGAATTTAATGCCTATACGGTTGCGATCAATGAAAAGCGGGATGAGTTAATCAAGCTCACCAAAAATAATCCTGAGTTGTATAAAGATTTTTCGGCTGATTTAAAGAGTCTAGAGAGCAGCTATGGAAATTTGCGATCCAACTTAGCCGATGCACCCAATCAGGAAGCACTGTTGCAGGCGATGGCGCAGAACTTGCAATGGCAGGTAGATTTGCTGAATCAACAGATTAAAATTTTACAACGAATTAATGAAGTCAAAAATGGCGACGATAAAGAAACGAATCATTCACCTGTTATATAGTGTGGTGGCACTTCTGCCTTACACCTTATATGCTGCGGACCCCAATCCTGCCTATTTGATTGAAAAGCGGAGAAATATTGTAAAAATATTTGACGTCAAAAATCAGGATGTATTGTTGGTAGATAATCAATTTGGTCAGGTTAAAATAAACCTATGGGCAAAAAATGAAATAAAAGTAGAAATTGTAGTAACCGCGAATGCACCTTCGGATAGTCGCGCAGTACAGTATCTCGATGCCGTCGATATAGAGGAAAAACGAGAAAAAAATAAGATTAATCTTACCACGGTCATTAATAGGTCTCATTTTGGCTCTAATGTCTGGAGCAATCGAAAAGGGGAGCAAAATTATATTAAGATTGACTATACCGTGTATATGCCAAAGGAAAATGCCCTGGTGGTGCGTAATAAATTTGGTAATACCGATATACCATCTTTCCAGGCGCCTTTGACCGTAAATTCGCTCAATGGAACATTTTCGGCGGTATCACTAGGAGGGAGCAATAATATGATTGATGTACAATTTGGAACAGCACATATTGGGAAAATGGATGAGGGAAAGCTTGAGAGTTACTACTCCAATGTGCAGCTGGATCAGGTGACTAAATTGCTTCTTAATAACAAGTTCGGTAAACTCACCATTGGCGACATTAAGGATTTGGATGCAGATATTGATTACTCCGGTGTGAAAATTGGTACCATACGTGGTGCGAGCAACATCAAACTGAATTATTCAGGCAACTTTAAAATCAATGAATTGACAAAATCCGCGGAATTGGTAAATATCAACGCGGCGTATTCGTCTGTTACGTTACCTGCAGAGACCAACCGGTTTGATGTGACCGTGAGCTATGGCAATTTTAGCTATCCTTCGGATAATGTGAATTTTACCCAACAGCCGGCAAAAAATAGCGCCCCGCAAAAAATACGGCAGTATCAGGGGAAAATTGGCTCCGGATCGGGGACTAAAATTACGGTTGTCTCCAAATTTGGAGATGTTAAATTTAAGGATTGAAAAGGACAGTTCTTAGCTCTCCGAAATGATATAGTATTTGAAATCCAGTGGGTCAAATGCATGAAAAAGTTTGTCAATGAATGCTGGATCATCGATGTAAAAATTGAGCAGGTTGTCATATCGTTCCTGAGCGGTTCCGTTCGGGAACAATTTGTTTTGAAGGGCTATGAGTTGGGTAATGCCCGATTCATGGTTTCTTTCCTCCGCTTTACGAATGCGTTTTTCAAGATTTTCCAGAGAAGCAAATAAACGGGCTTGTTCCGCTTTTACGGCACCTTCCATGGTTTTATCGATTGCTACGGCCTTGGATAGAATGGTATCGAATACTTTCACAAAGGAAACTTTCTGTTCCTGAAGGGATAATACATTGCTCGTATTTCTGTCTATATAGGTTTTGCGCAAAGTAACCTGGTCGAGGAATAGCTCTTCATAGTTGATACCGAGTTTTTGAATTTTTTTATTTTGAACGGCGGTCAGGTACATTCCAAAGTTGCGGGGAATGAGCATTGGGAAAGGAACTGTGTAGTGATCAAAAATTCCTTTCAGCTGCATCCAATACGGAACTTCGGAGGGACCACCTATATAAGCCAGGTTGGGCAGTATAATTTCTTCATATAAAGGCCGCAAAACGACATTCGGGCTAAAATATTCAGGTTTTTTGTCGGCCAATTCCAGTATCTCTTGCTCCGAAAATGCTAAATCGGTATTCATGACTCTAAATATATTGCCATCGCGAACGATCCGCTCTCTCAGATTATCTTCAAGATAAAAAAGATTAATTTCGCGGGCATTAAGAGGAGTATGATAGCCGAGGTTGGTGAGCTTAGAAGATGTATGGCCAACAAGTTTAGCAGACACGGGATCAGTAAGTTCTTGACGAATGACCGGCAAAAAATGGCGCTTCAAGTCAGAATGGTCAGCGTCCAGGCAAATTAATCCTTCCTTGCCAAACAGTTCATGCATGTAACATCGTACAGCATCTGCTAATGTATTGTTTTCAAGGTAAGCTTTGGTAAAAAGCAATGGCTTTATCGGCAGAAACTTGATAATACTCTCGAGTTCCTGCGGATTAAGTCTACCCACTGCACCAGTATGCGCTCCTTTCCACGTATAGGTGTCGCCGAAAAGATGAAAGGACGAAATTTCTTGAAAATCGTGATCTTCCGTGGCCATCCAGTAAACCGGTACGAAATTATAGGAAGGATAAGCCTTCCTGAGCTCACGTGCCAGTTTAATGGTGGTGACAATTTTATAGATAATATATAGCGGTCCGGTAAAAATGTTGAGCTGGTGCCCAGTTGTTACCGTGAAAGTATTAGGGTCTAGTAAGGACGAAAAATCGGGTTTATAGGGCGTTTTCGAATATTGTTGTTCAAGAACGTCGACCAGGGTTTTTCTTTTGCTACTGTCAAAATTGGATTTCTCCTGAATTACATTTTCCGCATTCGCCAGTGAAGGGAACGTACTGTAAAACTCCCTGATTTCAGGTTTCTGATCTAAATAATCCAGTAATAATGCGGGAAATTGCCCTGTTATACGTAGATCAACTCTTTGAGGAGTTACGAAAGAGGGTTGTTCAGTAGTATGTAGAGAATCCAACACAGTTGATTTTTGACTATAAATGAAACCTTGCAAATATCGTTAAAGTTCGGGATTGGTCAATAAGTTAACAAACTAGTGATGTTAACCGATGTATCGACTTCATGCTTATCGGAAAGACTGTATATTTCCACGCCATTATCATCATATATACATTTTAACGTATTCAATTTGTGGCCCAACGGTTCGATCTTGGTTGGTCTAAATCGCACAAGATACCGTATTTGTCCCGATTTTACATACTCAGGCAAATGTGAGTAATCCAGTGGTGACATGTCGAGCGCATCCGACGCAAAAGCGGATACATACCTGGAAAGAAAATGTTTGGTCCATTGCCCTGCAAAGAAAGACTCGACCACGATGATCTTTACACCAGGCAGATCCTTTAAATACTTATGTTCAATGTAATGGGCTAATTTTTTTTCGCTTCTATACATTTCAACATGTGACACATCCTTGCAGGCAAAAGCAAAATTTGTTGAAAATATACCAAAATAAACCAATCCAATTATCCAGCATACAGCCATGATCTTGTTGTATAGCCTCAGTTTGAATTCATGCAGGAATAGGTAACTACCAACCAATGCTATACTGAGGAAATCAGTAAAATACCCGATACGGGCACCTTGTTTTAAAGAGGTGAGCAAATTGAAACAAAATAATAAGAGACAGCAAATGGCAATAAATTGCTTGGTAGGGAGTGATTTATGGTTGGTTAGCCATTTATAACAAAAAATAATAGCCGTTATCAGCAAAGGTATTAGTACCAAAAGCTTGGCTAAGATCCAGTTATAAAAGTCGCGGAAGTCTATTCCATTGCGTACCCCATCCATTAAATTCAATTTGAGGATATAGAGACTGGTTGATTCTATATGAAACAATCCATAAAAGAGCACAATATAAAGCAGGGTATTGTATAGGTTTTGTATATGTTGGGAATTGATGGTTAGTGTTATGTACCAACAGGCAATGAGGATAATACCCGTTTGTTTGGTCCATACGGCAAGAATTGTCGACCCAACAGCCAGCAAATTCCAAATCATGGAACGTGTCTCCAAATACCGGATTCCCGAATAAAGAAAACATGCAATTAGAAACGAAATTAGACTGTCGGGTCTGGAATTCGTTAGTATATAGGCACTATGGATATAGAGAATGATTATTACTGCACTTGCGGAATACAATTTGCTTAGCTGATAATGCCTAAGGATTAAATAATAAATAGTTGCTGACATAACCACTAAAATTAAAGAACAAATTCTACTGGCAAGGTGGATCAGGTGTGGATCGTTTGCTTCTATGTTTAGTATTTGGCAAATAGAATATATTAGTCTGAAATAGAGGGGAGAATATTGAATAAGGTTAAACTCAACGAATGTGGGGTTTGAGTATAGCGAATAGTCATTTAGTAGTCTTTGTATGCCATAAATGACATTTTTTTCTGATCCGGAGACATCAGGAGCGTAGTTAAAGACAACAAGGTATCGGAGATATAACCAGTATATCACCGCCATTATCAATAGCCCATAGGTTATGATCACGCGTTTTTTGTCTATAAGGCTTACCATATCCAAGGGGGTGGGATCTGAATAGGTCGATGTCATTTATAGAAAAGGAAGGGTGAGTGGTTAGAACATATAACATTAATATTGTATAAAAATTATATTTATAAATAAAATAATACTATTTGGTATGAGCGATTATTGGCGGTCTAAGTAGAAGTGTGAATGTCGAAACCGACAGGAAGTGAAATAGGATGGTATAAACTGGGAATGAACCGGGGAGACATAAAAAAAAGCTAACTTAAACAAGTTAGCCCTTTATGGTTTTTAGTTGCGCCGGTGATTAGCCGGAGTATCTTTATATTAGAAAGCGTAATCGTTTTTTGCGATTAGCTCGTCGGCTATTCTACGACGGGCTTCTTTCAGGTTGCTTGGTTCAATTTTGGTAAATCGTTTCAGACCCATGAGCATGACGCGTAGCTCGTCCGACTCGGCGAAGCTGGTAATGGCTGCTCGGCCTGCGTTATTGGTTTTCTCTACTGCTCTGTTCAGGTATATGTTGGCTATATCCTTATAAAGCGTGTTAGCTTCTTCTCCGCTGAGTCCTATTCTTTTTTCGACACGTAGCAATACGGATTCAGCAACATATGTTTCAATCACCATGTCAGCCAGGTTCATGATAATTTCCTGTTCGTCAGAAAGCTTCATCATAAACTTCTGGACTGCCGCTCCGGCAATCATCAAAACCGCTTTTTTAAGGTTTTTGATCACTTTCTTTTCTGCGGCAAAAATGCTGTCATCTTCGTCGGCGCTGAAATCAGGTATAGACATAATTTCCTTACCAACGGCCATGGCCGGGGTCATCAGATCAAGCTGACCTTTCATGGTACGTTTCAGAAGCATGTCAATCACCAAAAGCCTATTTATTTCATTCGTCCCTTCAAAAATTCGGTTGATACGGCTGTCTCGGTATGCCCGATCCATCGGTGCATCTGCGGAAAAGCCCATTCCACCATAAATTTGAACGCCTTCATCGACGACAAAATCCAGTACTTCGGATCCGTGGACTTTCATGATGGCACACTCAATGGCTAACTCTTCTAGTGCTTTAAGTTTGGCTTCTGCTTCGGGCATGCCTGTTTGCAATAGCCCCACGGTAATGTCATCAATGCCTTGTCCAACTCTATATGCTGCCGACTCGGTAGCAAACATTCCTACGGCGATTTCCGCCAGTTTATGCTTGATCGCGCCAAAATTTGCAATAGATGTTCCAAATTGTTTGCGCTCGTTGGCGTAGTTAATCGCCTGCTGTGCCACTCTTTTAGAGCCACCCAGCGCGGCTGCGGCTAACTTAATCCGACCTATATTGAGAATATTAACGGCTATTTTAAACCCGTTTCCACGCTCAGAAAGCATATTTTCAACCGGAACCAGACAATCATTAAAGAAAATTTGTCGGGTGTCGGAACCTTTAATACCCATTTTATGCTCGGGCTCATTCATGGTTATTCCAGAAATGGTTTTATCCAGAATAAATGCCGTCAGGTTTTTATCGGTTTGTCCGTTTTCTTCGATTTTGGCAAACACAATGAACACGTCTGCAAATCCACCATTGGTGATCCACATCTTTTGTCCATTGATGTTGTAATGCTTTCCATCCGCTGTAAGAATGGCTTTGGTTTTTCCAGAATTCGCATCCGACCCAGAATCAGGTTCGGTGAGGCAATAAGCGGCTTTCCAGGCACCAGAAGCGAGCTGTGGAAGGTATTTTTGTTTTTGTTCTTCGTTACCATAGTATAGAATAGGAAGGGTTCCTATGCCGGTATGTGCAGATAATGCTACGGAAAAGGAATTTCCTGCACCTGTGGCCTCTGCAACAAGCATAGAGGTATTGAAATCCATTCCGAATCCACCGTATGCTTCTGGAACAACGGTTCCTAATAGACCCAGCTCTCCGGCTTTGTCCATCAACGAGGCCATGAGTTCGGGACTTTTTGCCTGATCAATTTCATCTAGTCTTGGCCATACCTCCGCCTTAAGAAAATCCCGACATGTATCGGCGATCATCTTCTGCTCTTCATTAAACTCTTCAGGAATAAAAATTTGTGATGCAGGCGTCTCTTTAATCAAGAATTCGCCTCCTTTTATCGACGTGTTTTTATCTTCTGCAACGGCCATGGATAAGAGAAATTTTAGTTTTAAACATCAGTTCAATTGTTATGCAAGCATAACAATTGAACTGATGCAAATATATCATTAAAATAGTATGCGTGCATAATATTTTAATGAAAAAATTTAAATATGCGGATCTTGAATCCGTTAAAGTTTACTTTTTAAATATGCGGAATTGTTTGAGCAGTACTCCGTCGTTTTCCACCTGTATAAAATAAATACCCGATGGAATCTGAAAGGATCGAAGATCCACATTCACCAGATGGTCGGCAAGGTTGATAAAACCAGCGGGTATTTCGGTTTTTTTACCGGCTGTGTTAATGATAAAGTATTTAAGAGTTCCTTCGGGAAGTTCCTCCGGAAGTTTGATGTTAAACACCGTTTCTACTGGATTTGGGTAAAAATTCCAATCGGCTATACCTTTTGTAATATACAACGAATCGCCATTGGAAATGCCGAATTGCATGGTATTGGAGACAACAGATGCATCTTTGTTTTTAGCGGTGACTGTGAGTGTATACCTTCCCACAAATGGTGTAAAACCGCCTTCCTTTTCATACAATGCATAGGGAAATTTTAAAGTTTTGGAACTGATGTTCACGGGTCCTTTCAGTTGGAAGACTACCTCATCATAATCAAAATTTCCGTAGGCAAATATGTTGACCAAAGGAGGCATATTCTTTAAATCGAGCACATCATCATGTTGTAATGGACGTATGATTTGTTGGTTTACCGCGCTACCACCTTTTACGAGTTCAAAGCGTAGGCGTGGGACTTCTACACGCAGAATCAACGGTACTTCCACATAAGCACCAAAATTGTCATACGCGCGGATGATCAACCTAAATTCTCCTTCCTCTGTGGGC
>CALGRQ010000485.1 GCA_937880795.1 uncultured Dyadobacter sp.
CTTGCGGCCGGGTTAAATGGTTTTAGCCGGAGAATTCCTGATTTCGGCGATTATCACCGGGTCTTTCAAATTTTTTGAGATGCGAGCATTCCTTATACCAGAAATGCGGATATGATAATGGGGTGCTGATGCAGACGGAAATCCGGCTGCATCGGCTGAGATCATACCCATATAACCTGATCCGGGTAATGCCGGCGTAGGGAGAGAAGGCTTAAATGAAGGAATACGCGTGTTTTTTACGCGCAAATCAGTACCATTCTTAGCTGTTATCGCTTTTTTTTATTTTTAACCAAGGATAGGTGGCCCCTGCCTGTTCGTAACCACTAATCGCCATGCGAAAAGTTACGACCTATCTGAGTGTACTGTTTATCAGTATACTAACAAGCGCCCAGGTTTGGGCTCAAAAAACCATTTCCGGTAAAATTACCGATGCTGCCGATGGAAAACCCTTGCCGGGTGCCACCATCCGCGCCAGTGAAATACGTGGCGCCACTTCCGATAAAAACGGGAATTTCATTTTAAAAGACATTCCCGAAAATACCATGGCGCTCAACATTTCTTATGTGGGCTACCAATCGGTAAAACTAGGTGTGAACAATGATACCGAATTGTTGGAAGTGAAAATGAATAAAAGCACTTACCAGGCCGATGAGGTCATTATTAGTGCCACCCGGGTTAATGACAAAACGGGAATGGCCTATACCAACGTAAGTGCGGAATCCATCGAAAAACTAAATCTCGGTCAGGATTTACCGGTTTTACTCAATTTTACACCTTCACTGGTGAGCACAAGCGACGCTGGTGGTGGAGTGGGGTATACAGGAATTCGGATCCGTGGATCGGATGCAACCCGAATCAACGTAACCGTCAATGGTATTCCCTATAATGATGCGGAAAGTCAGGGTGTCTTTTGGGTGAATATGCCTGATTTTGCTTCATCTGTGAGTAGTATACAGGTTCAACGTGGCGTGGGTACCTCTACCAATGGAGCAGGCGCATTTGGTGCGAGTGTGAATGTAAGCACCAATGCCTTTCGGGAAGAGGCTTATGCCGAGCTGAATAATTCTTTCGGTTCGTTCAATACCTTCAAGAATACGATCAAATTGGGTACTGGCCTGATGAAAAATAAATTTTCGGTGGATGCCCGTCTTTCGCGTGTGTCATCTGATGGGTTTGTGGATCGGGCGTCGGCTAATCTTCATTCATACTATTTGTCGGGAGCCTATTATGGCAAGAAGAGCTTTGTACGAGCCAATATATTTTCGGGTAAAGAACGTACATATCAGTCGTGGTATGGCGTACCGGAAGCTAAATTGAGAGGCGATCGGGAGGGAGTGTTGGCATATATCAATAGAAATGGTATTGGCGAAAAGGACGCTGAAAATCTATTGAATGCCGACGACAGAACCTATAACTCACTGACCTACAAAAATGAGGTGGATAATTACCGTCAGGATCATTATCAGCTGGTAACATCCCATACGCTAAACGACAACCTGACTTTAAACCTGAACGCTTTTATGGTGCGTGGTTTGGGTCATTATGAGCAATACAAAGCAGGTGCAAAGTATAGTAGCTACAATTTGCCCAATGTAGTAATTGGTGCCGATACTTTGAAAAAAACAGATTTGGTTCGCCGCCGTTGGTTGGATAACTATTTTTATGGAACCACTTTTTCATTGGATTATAATTCATTTAAGAAGCTGACTGCGAGTGTAGGTGGTGGTTGGAACCAGTATGACGGAGACCATTACGGACAGATTATATGGGCCAGAAATGCCGGTAATATTGAAAATGAGCATCAGTATTATCACAACAAAGGCGTTAAAAAGGATTTCAATATCTACGGAAAACTCTATTATCAGTTTACCGAAAAACTCAATGGGTTCGCCGATGTTCAGTTCAGAAGGGTAAGCCACGCCATACACGGTATTGATAATGATTTGGTACAACATGCCGTTGATCAGTCGTATTCTTTTGTGAATCCCAAAGCCGGTTTGACATATCAAATGGCGCCGCAGAGTTCCGTTTACGCCTCTTACAGCATGGGAAACCGGGAGCCGAACCGCGATGATTTCACCTATGCCACGGCCCAATTGTTTCCAAAACATGAAACCCTGCACAATGTGGAGGCAGGTGTGCGTACGCAAAAGGGTATATGGGCCTTTGCTGCCAACTATTATTTAATGAACTACAAAAACCAACTTGTGCTAACCGGGCAGATTAACGACGTAGGAAACGCCATGCGCGTGAATGTGCCTAAAAGCTACCGAATGGGAATCGAAGTGGAAGGGGCGGTATTATTCAATAAATACCTGAAATGGAACGCCAATGCGACTTTTAGTCAGAATAAAATCAAAAATTTTACGGAGTATGTGATTGATTATGATATCAACGATTACAGAACGATCTCGCATGGAAAAACGGATATTTCATTTTCTCCAAACGTCATTGTGGGTAGTCAGTTTACTTATAGTCCAAAGAAAAACCTGGAACTGGCCTTGCTAACCAAATATGTAGGTAAGCAATATTTGGACAATACCTCTAATGACACCCGAAAACTGGATGCCTATTTCACCAATGATGTGCGCCTGACCTGGACCGTTAAACCCACCTGGATGAAAGAGGTATCGTTTAATGTTTTGGTGAATAATATATTGAATGAAAAATACGAGTCGAACGGCTATACCTACGGCTATTATGCCGATAATGTGCTAACGCAGGAGAATTTCTATTTTCCACAAGCAGGTACCAATTTTCTGATTGGGGTTAATTTCAAGTTTTAGATAGGTTATTATAACGAGAATGAAGATTTTAGTGTGGTAACTAACGAGCTGCACTAAAATCTCTTATCAACTCTGCGTTTAATTGTTTTTCGCCCTACCTTTGTGGCATGAATTTGAAAAATGACCTTTTACTGCGTGCGGCACGGGGAGAGAAAACCGAACGCACTCCTGTTTGGATGATGCGCCAGGCTGGCCGAATTTTGGCTGAATATCGTGCTGTTCGTGCAAAAGCAGGCAGCTTTATCACCCTGGCAACTACGCCTGAAATGGCAGCGGAAGTTACTTTGCAGCCGGTTGATTTACTGGGTGTGGATGCCGCCATTATATTTTCTGACATTCTGGTGATTCCCGAAGCCATGGGATTGCCCTACGAAATGGTGGAACAACGTGGTCCATTGTTTCCGAATACGGTCCATACCATTGCTGATTTGGATAAACTCCATGTGGCAGAACCGGAAACGGATCTGAAATATGTGATTGATGCCATCAAACTTACCAAGCAAGGACTGGATAACCGCGTTCCTTTGATTGGTTTTGCCGGTGCGCCATTCACTATTTTCTGCTATATGACTGAAGGTAAAGGATCGAAAACGTTTTCTGTTGCCAAAAAGCATCTATACGCCGATCCTGAATTTTCGCATTTATTACTTCAAAAAATAACAGACAGCACCATTGCGTACTTGAAGGCGCAGATCAGAGCAGGTGCCGATTTGGTGCAAATATTTGACTCCTGGGCTGGAATCTTATCGCCTGAGCAGTATCGCACGTTTTCGCTTCCGTATATCAAGCAAATTTGCGATGCTATCACAGAAGTACCGGTAACGGTTTTTGCCAAAGGCGCATTTTTTGCGAGAGAAGAAATCAGTCAGCTCAGCTGCTCGGTGGTGGGGCTGGACTGGAATATGGATATTGCAGAATCGCGCAAGCTGATTCCAAATAAAACGCTTCAAGGAAATCTGGATCCATGTGTTTTATATGCTTCATACGATCAGATAAAGGTGGAAGTGAAAAAGATGCTGAACCAGTTTGGTACACAGCGCTATATCGCTAATCTTGGTCATGGGGTATATCCGGATACGGATCCTGACAAAGTAAGATGCTTCATCGAGTCGGTGAAAGAATATTCTTGCTAAAATATTCCATAAAATCATAGAGAGCCACTGAGCCCGGGTAATCATGTCCGCTCTGTGGCTCTTTTTTTGAACAATATAAATTTTCTAAGTATGTCCCAATCAAAATGCGTGTTCCTGGACCGAGACGGTGTGCTGAATGCCGAATTAGGTGATTATATACAAAATATTGAAGATTTAATTATTCCGGAAGGTGTACCCGAAGCCTTAAAGGCGTTAAAGAAAGCGGGTTATTTGCTCATTGTGATTACCAATCAGGCGGGTATTGACAAAGGCCTATATGGGCCCGATTTGGTGTATGCTATTCACGAGCAAATGCAAAATGCTTCTGACGGTGCCTTGGATGATCTTTATTTCTGTCCTTATCACCCCGATTTTTCCGGTAAATCGCTTTCTCGCAAACCCGATTCATTGTTGATCGAAAAAGCCATCGCGAAATATGGGATTGATGCTGCCCAATCCTGGATGATTGGTGATCGTGCACGGGATATGGAAGCTGGTAAAAAAGTGGGGGTGAGCACCATTCATATTCTGGCAGAAAATGAAGCTTTGGCTGGGGATTATGCGGCAGAAAACTTGCTGGCCGCATCCTCTATTATTTTGGCGTAACCATTTGTATATAAAAAAAGGCAATTTACGATGGGTAGAAACCCGGCGTAATTGCCCAAATATGATAAGCAAGTTTTTAAAATATTGTTACACGCGCTCCACTGTTGTAACTGGTGTTACTTTCTGAGTTGATCCGTAAGCAGGACAAGCGTGCTTGGTGCAGGATGCAAATGCGAGCGTTCCGCAAACCGCAAGAAGGAACAATAATTTTTTCATCAGGTGTGATATGTTAGATGTCACTGCAAAATTATAAAAATAATTCTTTGAATGAGTGTTTTAGTTTCACTAATAACGAACTCATTCAAAGAACTTTATATCCTTGATCAGATTTTTGTTTCTGTCAACTCTTCACTTGGCTCATTAACCTCCTCATCCTTTGCATCGGCAGTGCCGTTGTTGACGTAGGATTCATCTTTAAAACCAAGAATTCTTAACATGGAATCACTGTTTTGCTCGGTTGCAAAAACACGTGTGGTAATGCGTCCTTCTTCATCACGATCTACCAATACATGCTTAGGGGCGGGTATAAGGCAGTGTTGTATTCCACCGTATCCGCCTAGCGATTCCTGATACGCACCTGTATGGAAAAACCCGATATATTGTGGCTCGTCGTCCTCATAAATAGGCATATACAAGTCGGCACTGTGCATCTCACTGTTATAGAAATCTTGTGAATCACAAGTAAGACCACCCAGGTTTACTTTTTGGTATGGAGCATCCCAGTTATTAATAGGTAGCATGATGTACTTTTGGTTCATGCCCCATGAGTCGGGAAGTTGTGTAATGAATGAGCCGTTGATCATATACCAAAGCTCTTTATCATTTTGAAGTTTTTTATCAATAACCTCATAAATAACAGCTCCACTTTCGCCAACTGTATAGCTTCCGAATTCCGTGAAAATATGCGGAGCCGGAACGTTATTCTTGTTGCAAATCCATTGAATGTTCTCGACGATCTCATCAATCATTTGCTGATAATCGTAACCGGTTTGAAGAGAAGTTTGGATGGGTAAACCACCGCCGATATCGATAGAATCAAGATCCGGGCAAATTTTCTTCATTTCACAATACTTAAACATGAAGCGGGTTAATTCACTCCAGTAGTAGGCACTGTCTTTAATGCCCGTATTGATGAAGAAATGAAGCATTTTGAGTTTGAACTTTGGGTTCGGAGCAATTTTCTCCTTATAAAGTTCAGTAACATCGTTATAGCGAATGCCCAAACGCGATGTGTAAAAAGCAAAGTTTGGTTCTTCGTCTGTGGCAATGCGAATTCCCAAATTCATGGAATCGGCAGTAACCAGTTTTTCGTAAGCTTCAATCTCACGCAGGTTATCTAAAATTGGAATACAATTAAAACCTTCGTTGATCAACTCGCTCAAATACTGTGTATATAGCGGGCGTTTGTACCCATTGGCTAAAATGTAAGTTGATTTACTGATTTTGCCACGACGGTATAACTCACGAATGATAGGTATGTCGAAAGAAGAAGAAGTTTCCAGATGGACGTTATGCTTCAGAGCTTCTTCCAGCACAAAACTAAAGTGCGAGGATTTGGTACAATAGCAATAGGTATAGCTTCCTTTATAGTTATGTCTTTTAAAAGCATTTTTGAAAAACATATTGGCATTGGCAATATGCTCTCCAATTTTAGGAAGGTAATTTAGTTTTAACGGCGTACCATGCTCCTTGATGATGTCCATCAATGGTACATTGTTGAACAGCAATTCATTATTATCAACGTTAAATTCCATAGTTGGGAACTCGAACGTTTGCTGAATCAGGTCAATGTAGCTTTTCATTTATGTGTTAGTTGCGGACTGCTGTTTAAATTGTGAGTGACTGATTTTTGTATGTTTAAAACGTTTTTCTTAATGGTTCAGCGATGCGCCAGGCAAGAATTTATGATTTGTTCATAAAGCCGTCTGCACGGAATCAAAAAGACTGGAAAATTGCCTAGAATATATGTCAATTCCAAACATCATTTGCTTATAAATCATTCCATAAAACCAAGTTCCATAGCAGGAAATAATACGTTCATCCCTCAAAATTTTCCAGACATACTTTATTTGTTGATCGAAGCCTTGTTAACAGTCTATTTTTAAATGGTTGTTTTCAACATGGATGCGGGTGATTACACCATTTGAGGTCGTTTGTTTGTACCAAAAGATCGTGGTATTGTGATGTAAAATAGCCATTGTTCTTCCTGATAATACGGTGTATTCGGTATTAAATTTTTATTAACAATCAATATACTAATGGCTTATGTGTTAAAAAATGGAACTATGGAAACTTTGAAAATTATTAAAGTTTCCATAGTTTTATCGCTTCAAAATTTATAAGGATTTTAGTGAAAGATAGAATTGTAAAATCGGCATTAAATCTTTTCTGGCGATATGGCATCAAGAGTGTCACCATGGATGATATTGCCAAGGAATTGGGTATTTCCAAACGAACAATATATCAACATTACACCGACAAGGAGGCCATTTTGAAAATGGTAATACAGGGGGAGCTAACGTCGCAGCAATGCGAGATGGAAGAATTGGGTGAAACGACGCACAATCCCATCGATCAGATGATTCAGGCCACCGACCGTATGCGGAGCGCCATGTCACAGATGAATCCTGCTTTGTTGTATGACCTGAAAAAGTACTATCCCGAGGCATGGGGACTCTTTCAGTCGTACAAGTATGAGTTCATTCTGCGGGGAATCCGTGAGAATATTTCCAATGGAATGGCTAACGGTTTTTACCGCCCAGATATTGATGTTGAAGTGCTCTCTCGGCTCCGTATACAAGAATTTGAGATTGCCTTTGATCCACTCATTTACCCTCCCGATAAGTTTCACATGACAGACGTACAAATGCAGCTTGTACATCATTTTTTACGCGGCATTATGTCGGCTAAGGGTTTTGCATACTATAACACCATTAATGATAAATCAATAATTGAATCTAATGCCCATGAAAAATGAATCGCTCATACGAACCTGCTTGATGTTGGTTGCCGTATGCCTGAGTATAGCGCCTCTTTACGCTCAGGAAGAAAAAATTACGTTGCAAGAGGCCGTAGATTATGCCATAAAGCATAATATCAATGTTAAAAACAGTCAGCTCGATGCTGTATCGGCCGAAGCACGGATTGGAGAAATAAGAGCCACAGGTTTACCTCAGGTCAATGTCAATGCCAGCATTACCGATAATCTCATCATTCAGCGGTTCTTTCTACCGGCCAACTTCGCCGACCCTAACGCTCCTGCCGATGCCCCACCGGTTGCATTGGAATTTGGAGTCAAGAAACAGGGATCTGCCTCTGCTATGCTGAACCAGCTGATTTTCAATGGATCCTATTTTATTGGATTGAAAGCCGCTGCAACATACCGTGAACTCGCTCAAAAAAATACGGTACAGTCTAAAGTATCCGTGGCGGAAGCGGTTACGAAGGCGTACTATTCGGTGCAGGTTGCAGAAGAAAAAGCAAAGGTGTTGGACTATAACATTAGTCGAATTGATACACTGATGCGCGAAACCAGAGCGATGAATGAAAGTGGTTTTGTGGAATTGTTGGATGTAAACCGATTGGAAGTACAAGAAAACAATTTGCTTACGGAACGCCAGAAAGTTCAGAATCTGATTGACCTCAGCTACACCCTTTTGAAATATCAAATGGGTATGCCATTAACCGAGACCATCAAACTGGCTGATACGATTAAGGAAATAGATTTAGAAAAGTTGAAGATGGAGACAGTTTCCGCTCAGGTTAACTATGAAAACCGGATTGAGTACGCACTTCTCAATACCCAGGAAAAATTGGCGGGGTTGGATATAAGGAACGTGCGTGCAGGTTATTTACCCAGTTTGTCGGCCTCTGTCGGGTACGGTCACAATAATGGTAGCGATACCTATGCGCACCTGTTTTCGACCAGGTGGTTCAACAATTCCGTACTGATGTTGAATCTCAACATTCCCATTTTTGATGGGTTTAGCAAACGCTATCAGATCGAACAAAAGAAAATAGCGCTGGATAAAGTGAAAAATGGACAGACCCTGTTGAAGCAGTCTATTGACTTTGAGGCAAGCCAGGCTAGTACTAACATCAAAAATGCATTTGCCAATCTGGAAACGCAACAAAGAAATCTGGATCTGGCGAAGGAGATCGTTCGTGTTTCTAAAATCAAGTATAAAGAAGGGGTGGGATCCAATATTGAGGTTATCAATGCAGAATCGTCATTTAAGGAAGCCCAAACCAACTATTTCGCGGCTTTATACGATCTCATGATCGCCAAGGTTGATTTAAGTAAAGCGAAGGGGGAGCTGTATGTTGAAACCAAATGATGAAGTCATATGGCTTGGTCTCGAAATAAGCGGTTTACTACACATTTTACAATCAGAAAAACACTACAAATCTATATCATGAAAAGACATATTCTTATTATATCAGCATTGGTAGTCCTACTCGGTGCTTGCTCCGAAAAAAAGGCGACTGACCTGGCCGGGAAAAAAGAGGAGCTTGCCAAGCTCAAAACTGAATTGAAGGAAACGGAGAAAAAAATAAAGGGACTTGAATCAGAAATTTTTAAGCTAGATCCTAAGCAAGCAGCCGAGGCTAAAGTGAAGGCTGTAACTGTAGCCCCGCTGGAGGCAGAAACGTTCCGCCATTATGTGGAGCTACAAGGCACCGTTGATGCTAAAAATAATGTACTCGTTACGCCGAAGTCCGGTGGGGCCGTTACTGCGATGTATGTGAAAGAAGGTGATCGTGTTTCGGCAGGTACGGTGATCGGTAAAGTCGATGACAGTATTTTACGCGAGTCGCTGGAAGAACTTAAAACGCAGCTTAGCCTGGTTACCACCCTTTTTGAAAAGCAACAAAATTTATGGGATCAAAAAATTGGAACCGAACTTCAGTATTTACAAGCAAAAAATAACAAAGAGGCCCTGGAAAAAAAACTGGCCACTTTAAATACGCAATTGGGACAATCACGGATTATATCGCCAATGGCCGGTGTAGTCGACCAGGTGAATGTAAAAGTAGGTGAACTGGCTTCACCAGGTATGGGCGTAGTGCGGGTGGTTAATCTCAGTAATCTGAAAGTAACGGCAAAGGTGTCGGACACATATGCAGCCAGTGTTAAAAAGGGAGATGAAGTGCTGGTTAAATTTCCAGATCTGAAAAAGGACTATAAGGCCCGGGTAACTTTCGTAAGTACTGCTGTTGATCCACTGTCGCGTACCTTCACCATTGAAGCAAATCTTCCTTCTTCTCAGGATATTAAACCAAACATGATGGCACAGGTGCAAATTAACGATGCCACCAGCCCCAATGCGTTGGCGGTAGATCAGAATTATGTGCAGAGTACGGAAACAGGTAACGTGGTATACGTGGCTGTAACGGAGGGAAACAAGAAAGTGGCCAGAGCTAAAAAGGTAAAAACCGGGTTTAGCTACAACGGTAAAATTGAAATATTGGAAGGCTTAGCCGCCGGTGACCAATTGATTACGCTGGGTTATCAGGAGGTGTCTGACGGGCAACCAATTTCATTCTAGTAGCGCATGAAGAGGAATTGCGAGGTGCATGAAAAGTTATTTTTTGCACGATTTCCTTTGTTAATCGCATTACACTAAACTTTCAGAACACATGAAATTTGAAGAATATAAAACCCTTGGCTTTACCAACTGGTGTGTGGAGAACCGAACGACGATCTACATCTTCACCTTCATCATCACGTTGGCTGGGTTTATGGTTTATAATAACCTGCCCAAGGAGCAGTTTCCAGACATTAAAATACCACAGATTTACATCAATACGGTTTATTTTGGGACCGCTCCTGCTGATATAGAAAATACCATTAACAAGCCGATTGAAAAACAGCTCAAATCACTCAACGGAGTTAAGAAGATTAAGTCAAACGCCTTACAGGATGTATCGGTTATTTTGGTGGAGTTTACGCCTGATGTACCCGTGGAGGTGGCCTTGCAACGGGTAAGGGACGCTGTGGATAAAGCCAAAACGGATCTTCCCCAAAATCTGGATTCGGGTCCCACAGCTCAGGACGTAAACTTTTCGGAGTTTCCGATCATGAACGTGAATATAGCGGGTAATTATTCGCTGAAACAGTTGAAACAATATGCTGAGGATTTGCAGGATGGGATTGAGGCTTTGCCTGAAATCACTCGTGTGGATATTCTTGGAGCCTTAAATCGGGAAATTCAAATTAATGTTGATTTGCCCAGAATGCAGTCTACCGGGCTCACTTTTTATGATGTGCAGGCGGCTGTCCAGGGCGAAAATATTAACGTTTCGGGCGGAGAACTAAATGTGGAAGGAGTGCGGCGAACACTTCGGGTTAAAGGGGAGTATACCAATGTGGCCGATATGGCTAACATCCGAATCCGTACATCAACAGGCGCCACTGTGCGATTGGGTGATGTGGCCGAAGTGCTGGACAATTTTGAAGAGCAACAGGATTTCGCAAGACTTGCCGGTAAATCGGTGATTACCCTCAACGTGATCAAGCGTTCAGGAGAGAACCTTGTGGATGCTGCCGATAAGATCGAAGCGGTAATTGCAGAATACCAGGAAAACCGTTTTCCGCAGGGGCTGGATGTAAAAATTACTGCTGATCAGTCTATACAAACCCGCGCCGATCTTCACGACTTGATCAACACTGTTGTACTCGGTTTTATCTTTGTAGTAATGGTATTGATGTTTTTCATGGGAGTACGCGATGCCATTTTTGTGGGATTGTCTGTTCCACTTTCGGCCTTGGTCGCCTTTGTACTTATGCCGATAATAGGCCCTATGGTTGGCACTGAATTCACACTGAATACCATTGTACTTTTTGCATTCTTGCTAGGTATAGGGCTCGTGGTGGATGACGCCATTGTGGTTATTGAAAATACACACCGTATTTTTAACATGCACAAGGATTGGACCATACAGCAAGCCGTAAAGGCCGCTGCCGGTGAAGTGTTTATTCCTGTATTATCCGGTACACTCACGACCATTGCACCGTTTTTTCCGTTGCTTTTCTGGACGGGTATTGTCGGGGAGTTTATGAAGTTTATGCCGTTGACGCTCATCATCACGCTAGGAGCATCACTTTTTGTGGCCTATGTCATGAACCCTGTATTTGCGGTTTCTTTTATGGGGCGTCATGAGGATGAGAAGGAAGCGCATGATACCAGTTTTAAGGCAATCAGACGTCCTTTGATCATTCTATTGGTGGCGGCTGGTATTGGTTATTTTATTGACCGCGGGGTTGGGAATTTCTTTATCCTGATTCTGATCCTGTACATTTTTAATCATTATATACTTACTCCACGTATACTGGTTCCGTTTCAAGATCGGTTGCTACCTGCATTGAAGAATAATTACAGAAAACTGATTGATTGGCTATTGAAAGGATGGCGTCCGGTGGTTGCAATTGTTTCCATGGTGGTTTTACTGATCGGTACGTTTATACTGACAGGCATTGTGCAACCGCAGGTATTATTCTTCCCCAGTGGAGACCCCGATTACGTATATGTGTATAATAAGTTGCCAATTGGTACCGATGCCAAAGTAACAGATTCCGTAACCAAGGTCATTGAAAAAAAGGTTTTTGATGTGTTGGAGAAAGAGAAAGCCATGGATATGGTGAATTCTGTGATCGCCAATGTGGGTAAAAATGCCGGTGATCCATATAATCCGGATCGTTCGGCCACGCCACATAAATCCAAGGTAACGGTGGCTTTTGTATACGGTACAGAACGCGGAGGAAGATCTACACAGGTTATACTGGGTAAGATCCGAGAGGCTGTTGCGGGTATACCGGGCGCAGAAATTTCTGTTGAACGTGAAGCCGTTGGGCCGCCGACGGGGAAACCCATTTCTATTGAGATATCCGGTGATGAGTTTGATCAGCTTCAAAAGTTGGAAAAAACGGTACTGAAAAGGGTTGCCGATTCGGGTATAGAAGGTATAGATCAGCTGCGGTCGGACCTGGTGACGAACAAACCGGAGATTGTGATCAACATTGATCGGGAAAAAGCGCAACGTGAAGGTATCAGTTCCCAACAAATTGCATTGGCCGTTCGGACTGCTTTATTTGGTCTTGAGGTATCCAAGTTTCGTGATGATAAGGATGAATATCCAATTATGGTGCGATTGAAAAAGGATGATCGTGAGCAAATCGAAAAGTTGCTGAGCCTAAATGTGGTTTACAGGGATATGACCATGGGAGGTGCCCTGCGCCAGGTTCCGATTACCTCGGTTGCGAATATTCAGTATTCTACCACATTTAGTCAGATTAACCGGCAAGACCAACGGCGTATTGTTA
>CALGRQ010000486.1 GCA_937880795.1 uncultured Dyadobacter sp.
ATAGTACCGATCCGACGATCTGATGATCTGGGAACGGGTGAAGTTTCCAGGTGGCTCCATCAAATTCAAGAAGTCCATCCGAATTGGCTGCATATATAATATGGTTGGAGCCTTGGTCGAGGGCCCAATTCTGCTGGTGCGCCTTATAAATTTGAGGTGTAAAATTGATGAGGGGCGGTGTTTCTTGCCCGAAAGCAGAAGAAAAAAAAGTCAAAAATAGGAGTAATGATGCCACAACTTTGTTTTTGTTAGGAAAACGAAGTAGTGTATGTAACCTTGTTAAACCTATTTTTTCTATTGCCATAAAAATCATATTGAGTGATTTTCGATTTGGTTTAATTCGTTAAAACAGAATCTAGGATTCTGAGATTTGATTAATTCTTAACTGTAAATTATGATTAAAGCATTTTCATTAGTCTTATTGTCGTGCTCCATAGCCTTGGCACAATCCAAGCCCACTGACGACAACAAAAAAAGTGATATTCGGTACAATCTTAACGATTCCGGATCGCATTATATAAAGGCTACATTTACCAATCAAGTGTGGTTGCGGCTCAACGATAACAATCCGGGTACAACGGTTCTCTCTGATCCGGCAAATAATACGTTTGATATAGGATTGCGACGGACCCGAATGCAGCTATTTGGACAATTAACGGACCGAATATTTTTTTATACCCAGTTCGGCATGAATAATTTCAACAAAATCAGTGCATCTCCTGGATATAACACGGCTGGTACGCATAGTAACAGGAAGGTTGCCGCATTTTTTCATGATGCTTTGGGTGAGTATGAAATTCATCGGAAAGGGAATAGTTTTATTCGTTTTGGGGGAGGCTTAACCATTGTAAATGGTTTTTCTCGTTTTTCGCAGCCAAGTATAGGGACAATTATGACGATGGATGTTCCTGTTTTTGCACAGGCTACGGTAGATCAAACAGATCAGTTCGGAAGAAAACTTACGGTATATAGCCGTGGTCAGGTAGGTAAATTGAATTATCGCCTTGCCGTTGCAGATCCATTTCCGATTGAAACAAACGGAGCAGTTCCACAGGCTTTGGGTGTAAATTCGGTGTTTGCTCAAAAGAAGCATAAAAAGCAATTTGAGGGCTTGCTGGTTTACAACTTCTTCGATACTGAGGATAATACAACCCCGGGCTATATGACGGGCACATATCTGGGCAAAAGAAAGGTGTTAAACCTAGAGGCAGGACTTATATCACAAAAAAATGCGAGTTGGCGAAAAGAAAGCGCGGACACCGTATATAGCAATATGAACCTTTGGTCCGTCGCTGTTTATGCGGATATGCCGGTAAATAAAGATAAAGGAACAGCGGTGTCGGGCTATGTGGGATATTTTAATACCGATTATGGAAAAGGCTATTTACGCTATAATGGAATTATGAATCCGGCTTCGGGTACCACCAATGCCATAGCGGGTGTAAGCGGTTCTCATGGAAATGCGTATCCCATGTTTGGAACGGGTAGTGTAGTATATGCGCAGGCAGGCTATAAATTCAAGGATGGATTTCTAGGTAGCCAAGGTACAATTATGCCATTTGCCTCTTTGCAACATGCAAATTATGATCGGTTAACCGATGCAATGAATCTATATAACGTAGGCGTTAATTGGTTGATGAAAGGACATAATGGTAAACTGACTTTGAACTACGAGAACCGGCCCATTTACAAAACAAGTACTGTTGCGAACGAAATTGCAAAAGACGGAAGACGAGGAGCGTGGATTTTACAATATCAGATATCGATATAAATCAGTGAGATGTGCTTATAAATCAAAACGGACTATTCATTGAATAGTCCGTTTTGATTTTAATATTTTACAGGTTTAGGGCGGCATTCATCGATCGAACAGCCTCTGCCGATTTTTCAAAGGCAGCCTTTTCGGCGTCGCTTAGTCGTAGATTAACGATTTTTTCCCAGCCATTTCTTCCTAAAACAACGGGTACGCCCATACAAATATCCTTTTGTCCGTACTCGCCATTGAGATACACGCTACAAGGAACAATACGTTTTTGGTTACGTACTATACTTTCTACCAATAATAAAGTGGCGGCTCCGGGGGCATACCATGCC
>CALGRQ010000487.1 GCA_937880795.1 uncultured Dyadobacter sp.
TTTTAGCACCTTTAATGTAAAAGACCGCCTCAATGGTATTTGAGACGGCCTCTTTAAAACTGGGGAGGGAGACGGGTCTCGAACCCGCGACCTCCAGAACCACAATCTGGCGCTCTAACCAACTGAGCTACAACCTCCGTTTCGGATTACAAAAGTACGAAACGGATTGAAGCTTGCAAGAAATATTTGATATTTTTTTTCAAACTTCAATCCGCTCTGTTGATTCTAAATGCTTATTTTGACGCAACGTAAAGAGCATCAGCCGCTTTCCAGTCAACCACATTCCAGAATGCATCGATATAATCGGGACGCTTGTTTTGGTACTTCAAGTAGTAGGCATGCTCCCACACGTCAAGACCAATGATTGGCGTACCTTTTACCTCAGCGATGTCCATCAATGGATTATCTTGGTTTGGTGAAGAAGTAATGGCCACACCACCATCCTTCGCGATAAGCCAAGCCCATCCTGATCCAAAACGACCGATAGATGCTTTTTTGAACTCATCTTTGAAAGCTGCAAATGAACCGAATTTTGCATCGATTGCCTTCGCTAACTCACCTGTAGGTTCGCCACCACCATTTGCAGAAAGTGATTTCCAGAAAAATGTATGGTTCCAATGCCCACCACCATTGTTACGAACTGGTGCTGGTGCTTTGCTGATATTCGCCAATAACTCCTCAATACTTTTGCCTTCAAGCTCTGTACCGGCCACTGCTGCGTTCAAATTGGTAACGTATGCCTGATGGTGACGGTCATGATGTATTTCCATTGTCAAAGCATCAAAATGAGGCTCCAATGCATTGTTTGCATAAGGTAATGGATCTAGTGTAAATGCCATTTTATTAAGGTTTATGGTTATTAAATGTATAAATGCTAATTGGTTAACAGCGTAATGATCCTTTATGTTCTTAAAGCTTTAAAAAATTTAAGGAGCAAAGCTTTCGACTCCTCCTCCATAATACCTGTTGTGAGTTGGGTTTTGGGATGTAAAATCCCTTTTCCAAAACGGTGAAACCCTCTTTTTTCATCCTGTGCGCCAACCACAATCCGCTTCATTTGCGACCAGTATAGAGCGCCTGCACACATCACGCAAGGTTCCAGCGTTACGTATAGCGTGCAATCCTGCAAATACTTTCCCCCCAGGTAGTCCGACGCAGCCGTTATAGCCAGCATTTCGGCATGTGCCGTTACATCACGCAGCTTTTCGGTTTGGTTATAACCCTTTCCTATCACCCGTTCCCCAATCACCACCAAAGCGCCCACAGGTATTTCCCCTTCGTCATATGCTCGGTTTGCTAAACGCATGGCTTCTGCCATAAAATAATGATCGAGTATATCTGCTTGAAGGTCCATAGGAAATAGTTTCACACAAAGAATTGAAGAAAAAGTAAGGTACGCAACCTGAAACCGTAATTTTTATTTGATACGATACCGTGTTATCTCATGAATTAAGCATAAAAAATGGGGTATGCATTGCCTGAACAACGAATACCCCATTTCAAGGATTACTATATAAATTACAACTTCACCACTTTGTACGTTGTACGCAGATTTCCGTTCTGTACCTGAATCAGATACAATCCTGCCGGATATTGAGTAAAATCGAGTTGAGTTATTTTCTCACGAACGCCTTGTTCATGAATCGAACGGCCGCTCAAATCAATGATCTGCACCTTAGCCTGCTTATTGATTAAACTCGTATTTAGCTCTACAGTACATTCTGCCTGAGTCATGGTTGGATATACCTTTACCCAATCAGTAACAGGAGGCTCCACACCCAGGATAGGATCCACCTGAACCCTTGCAGAACCTGCCCCTTTTCCTATGCCACATGCATTCGAAACCGAGCTAATTGAATAGGTGGTGGTAACCTTTGGCGCGATCAAAAACGTATATGGCGTAGCCGTGGCCGTAATAACCGAATCCTTGGTACCGTCATTCAAACTAAACGTCCATGGTGCTTTGCCCGTAATATCTACTTTTAAAGTGGCAGGCGAGCCAATCAATACGGTTTGTGTACCCGTGATGGTTGCCACAGGGCGTGGAATCGCAGTAATACCCAAACTATTGATGCTACCTTTGGCTGTAAACGCAGGGTTTGCACCAGAGCTCACCACTCTTACGAAATAATGCCCTCCCGCAGTTGTATCTGGGAATGTAACCGAAATCGTACTAGGTCCTGGCACCGATGGAATGGTGTAAAAACCAGCATCTTCATCGGTAAGCGAAATTTGTACTTTAAATGTATTTCCAGCAGCAAACTCTCCAGAACTCTGGAAAGGTACCGTAAATGAACTTCCAGCACAAGCCTCAGCCACTGACGGCGTACCCGTGATGATCGTAGGAACTTTCACCGTAATTTGCACACTTCCGGAAGGAGATCCTTTCCCACATTCGTTAGACACCTCAGACACCCAGTAGGTTGTCGTAGTTATTGGTGATTCTTTCAATTTCACAAATGTAGGGGACTGTGCCGTTGTACCAGTATCACCACTGGTCAAGATATACTTCCATGGACCATCTCCGGTAAAGTCTAATCGAACAGTTGCCGACTCACCTAAATTAATCGAAGTGCTTCCGGTGATGGTGGCAGAAGGTTTCGATTTAATATGAACTTTAATTTCCTCCTTAGGACTTTCGCAATTATTCTCTCCAGTTTGAGTTACCCAGAAAGAATAGTCTTCTACCTTTTCAGTATATGGCGTATATGGATATCCATCAAATGACGTATCGTTGAAATTTCTGTACCATTTCAATATACGTCCGGTAGCATCCAAACGAGGTGCCTCAACGCCCTGACAATATTCCAGGTAGGTTGTTGTAATGGGCTTAGGGGTTGTGTTAATTTTGATATCGATCTTCGCACGATCTCCTATACAACCCTCTAATGTCTGAGCCACATAGTAAGTAGTCGTGCCACCTTCCGCAGTTGATGGATTAGGTGCTACTGCCGATGAAGTTCCGCCAGAAGCATTGGTACCATACCAGTTTAGAGAGGCCCCTGCTAGCATATTCGCCTGTAGCGGAGCTGCTACTTCAAACTGGCAGTATTCCGTTTTCTGTGTTGGTATTGTAGGTATTGCCGGAAGCGCCTTCACTTTCATTTTATATGCAGTTCTCGCTGCACTTTCACAACCTGTTGCTGTGGTCTTTTGGGCGGCATATACCGTAGTTTCACCAGCGTTTTTCAAATTGATTGCCGTAACACCAGCGTCTGTACCCGTTGCATTTTTATACCAAACAATGCTATTACCGGCGGTAGGTGTCGCCGTAAATGTGAAGGTTTTTTCTTCTCTCTCCTGACAAACTGCATCCGAGAATGAAGCCGGAGCTGCTGGAAGCCCATTTGTCTTCACATCAATCTTAGCACGTGGACTTTCGCAAACCAAGGCCGGTGTTCCGGTATAAGTTTGAGATTGACTTACGTAATAAGAAACCGTACCTACCGTGGTAGTTATCGGAGTGGGCGTGGTAATCGAGGCAGTCACTGTTGCATTTGCATACCATTTCAAACCAGTTCCTGTGGCAGTTAAAGGTGTAGCTTTGATATCTTTACAGTACTCCACAGGTGTCGTTACCTTTGGTGCGTCTGGTAAACGCTTAACTTCTATAGCTACGATCGCTCTATCACTTTCGCAACCATTCACAGTTTGTGTCACGTAATAATTCTTGGGACCAGCTACCGAAGTAACAACAGCAGGTACAGTTGCGGAACCAGTTCCGCCTGTGGCAGCAGTATACCATAATAGCCCCGTTTTAGGAGTTACAGCAGCTGTAAGCACAGAAGAAGCTACGGTTGCATCTTCACAAACAGGAGCAATTGACGATACTGTTGGCTTTGCAACAGTCGCACAGGTCACTACAACATCAATTTTAGCTCTCAAACTCTCACAGGAATTAGCCGTTGCTGATTG
The DNA here is from genome assembly GCA_937880795.1 of uncultured Dyadobacter sp. GTDB lineage: Bacteria > Bacteroidota > Bacteroidia > Cytophagales > Spirosomataceae > Dyadobacter. The sequence goes on from CALGRQ010000487.1 coordinate 3,916, forward strand.
TGAAACCCAATAGCTGGTGGTGCCGGCTGTCGCTGTGGAAGGTTTCGGAGCCACAGTTGTTCCAACGCCTCCTGTTGCTACTGTATACCAACGGAAATTCCCTGTTCCTGTTGCTGTCAATGCCGTTGCCGTTTGACCTACAGTATAAGTTACAGGCGAGGTTACGGTTGGTGCAGCAGGTGGCGTACAGGCTGATACGGTTACGGTAATTATAGCCTTAGCACTTTCGCAACCGCCTA
>CALGRQ010000488.1 GCA_937880795.1 uncultured Dyadobacter sp.
CTCGTTAAGGAAAAACTACAGAAGGCCAGTGTGTTTGTTTTGTGTATTTTCGTTGTACTTCTTGATCTCTACCATAAAACTCTTGAGATCATGATAGAAGTCCAGCGTGATGTCGTTAAAACCAATGCTTTTCTTTTTTGAATCTATCTGAAACTCTAAGAGCATCTTTAAGTGTGAGCGATACGTTTTAATCGTATTGGGATTTTTGAATGCTACTACGGATTGAATGTATTTGGCAATGAATTCCGTCAATCCGGATTTCTCTTTCACAGGAGCTGCTTCGAATCTGTCGATCCTGATTTCACGCTCAAATAGTGGCTTTAAATCGGCCGGAGTGATTGGTAGCTTTTGGTATATCCGTTGTTGATATATTTTTTGAACTTCATTGCGCCATTTTTCCAGGTTGGCGTTGAGTTCTGAGTATCCTTCATGACCAGCTTTAAGCTTTTGATTTTTAGAATCCCAAAATCTGGGCTTAGTGAATAGATTAGTCGATATGACAACTTGCTCAGCACCATACCGGAAGTATAGGGAAATCAAGCAGATCCCATTTGGGTTTGGTTTCTTCAAGTAGTATTTTACAGTAGCCATCAGGTACGTTACGTTATCCAAACAAAAGTATTGTATCCATGCTGGTTTACAAACTGGTTTACGGTAAAATGTTTATCTTGATTATATTTAAGTTGTTGCTATTTAATATATTTGCTGTCAAGTAATCTGAAAAGCAATAAATTAAGAAAAATACAAAGCTGATGAAATTCAAAGGTTCGATTCCGTCCATCACCACAGAAAGCCTCTTCTAGCAATAGAAGGGGCTTTTTTGGTTTTCGGGACAAAATTTGCGACAAAATTGTGCTAAAAACTGCAAGTTTAGGTGGATGTTCGTCTTGTCTCTCTCCTTCATCCACACCCGTAGAACATTTTATTTGCAAGATGGGTTGTCTCTTTCAATCATAGATTTAAACCGATACTAGCGTTTTGGCTAGGGTTTAATCTATACCTATTAATAATTCATTTAAACAGGGCATCTTCCTTAAAAGTACACTAAAAGCGCCATTATGTCATTTCGAGAATCCTAAAAAACTACCAAATCGGTCATTTTGTCTTGTGAAATTAAGTTTTTAGCAAAAGGAACAGAAGTTGTTATTTATTCGGCATACCCAATGAGGGAACCGAAACTTTAAATCAAACAAATTAAAAGATAACAACGATGAGCACTTTAGTAAAATCACAATTCGCCCCTAAACATTTCAATGGTTTTTTTGGTAAAGATTTGTTGAACGAAATATATAATCCTGCTTTCTCGGGTAGTGTGCCTGCCGTGAACGTGGCCGAAAGTGTAGAAGGATTCAAGATAGAAGTAGCTGCTCCTGGCTTGCAAAAAGGAGACTTTAAGTTGAACCTTGAAAAAAATCAACTGACGATATCGGCTCATAAAGAGCAGAAAGAAGAGGAGACAGATACAAAGTATACCCGTAGGGAATTCAAATATACCTCCTTTCAACGTACCTTTACTTTACCAAATACGGTTGATGGAGACAAGATTGGTGCGGTATACGCAGATGGGATTTTGACCGTAACGTTGCCAAAACGTGAGGAGGCAAAAGATAAGCCGGCCCGCGAGATTGAGATCGCATAAAAATTCTTTTTTCGAAGGGCGTTATTTTCATCAAATAGCGCCCTTTCGTATTTTTGTCTTGTTGATATTGATTGAGGACTAGAAAGAGAGATTCAGTAAAAGCATGCTGTATCGCTCTTTGTTAAAATATGTTAAATGCAGGTCGTACGGGAATATATTGTTCTTTGCTTTGCGTTATTCATCCAAATATTTAAACCCCAACATAGCATATGAATACAAATTGGAAAAGCTTGGCGTTGGTTGGGTTGATTTCAAGTGCATCAACTCTTGCAGGCTTTAAGCTCTTAAGCTCAAATAATGGTACTGACGTTGTTATAAAAGAAGCACAAGGCGAATCATTGGCCCGTTTTACATCGACAGGTTCTCCGGCCGGGGCACCAGGCGATTTTGTATATGCAGCGGAAGCTACTACGCCTACGGTAGTTCACATTAAATCGATGGTAGCCTCCCGTGGTAATAGTGGAAGAAGAAGCCAAATGGAAGATGTTTTTAGGGATTTCTTCGGCGGTGGTATGGGTGACTTCGGAGGAGGGAGTCCTCAACCTCAGGAGGCATCGGGTTCCGGCGTAATTATTTCTTCGGATGGCTATATCGTAACGAATAACCACGTGGTGGAAGGTGCTCAGGAACTGGAAGTGACCTTACACAACAAAGGTAAGTTTAACGCGAAAGTGGTAGGAACGGATCCATCAACGGATATCGCTGTTATCAAAATTGAATCGAAGAACCTTCCGGCCATTACTTTGGGAAATTCTGATGCGGTAAAGGTAGGTGAGTGGGTTGTTGCAGTTGGAAATCCATTTAATCTGGAGTCTACGGTTACTGCGGGTATTGTTAGTGCGAAGGGACGTGGATTGGGTATTATCGGACAGTCGAGTCGCCGGAATGGTGTAACACCGACCAATAACTCCGGAGGAGATTCTCCACTTGAATCGTTTATCCAGACGGATGCTGTGGTGAACCCAGGAAATAGTGGAGGTGCACTGGTGAATTTGAAAGGAGAATTGATTGGAATTAATACGGCTATTGCGAGTCCAACGGGCAGCTTTGCGGGTTACGCATTTGCGGTTCCTTCCAGTATTGTTAAGAAAGTGTCTGGTGATATTATCAAATTTGGTAATGTTCAGAGAGGTTATTTAGGTATATATCTGGATGATCTGGACAGCAAAAAGGCGGAAGAGTACGGTGTAAAAGTGAATGACGGTGTATATGTCCGTGAATTCACTGAAAACAGTGCCGGAAAAGCAGGTGGAGCTCAAAAGGGTGACGTCATTGTGAAGGTAGATGGTGTGAATATTCACTCAGTACCTGAGTTGCAACAAGCCATTGGTTTACGTAAACCTGGCGATAAAGTAAATCTTACGGTAAACCGAGATGGAAAAGAGAAAGATTTGACCGTAACGTTGAAAAACCGTACCGGTGGATCAGATATCATTAAAAAAGACGAAACTGCCGAGGTAATGTCTTCATTGGGTGCTCAGTTTGGTAATTTAAGTGCTCAGGAAAAGCAGCGTTTAGCGCGCTATAAAGTGGAAGGCGGTGTGAAAGTGATGTCTGTGGATGGTGGTAAGTTTGGTCGTTCACGTGTGGAGGAAGGATTCATCATCACGAAAGTGAATGGCAAAGCAGTAAAAACCGTGAAGGAGTTCGAGGCTGCGATGGTAGGTAAGGAGGATTCAATGGTTCAGTTTGAAGGATTATATCCTGATGCTCCTTATGATGTGTTCTCATTCGGTTTTAGATTATAATACGTAGTATATCATGAAAAATGCCCGACCGGATTTTCCAGTCGGGCATTTTGTTTATTAATCGGATGCAGTTCAGAACTACATCATATATTTCAGTTTTACAACTTCTTTTTCACTGAGGAATCTCCATTTTCCGCGCGGAAGATCTTTCTTGTCAAGACCGGCAAATACGGTCCGATCTAGCTTTTGTACGATATAGCCCAAGTGTTCAAACATTCTACGCACCACACGGTTATGCCCACTGTGAATTTCCAGTCCAACCACCATAGCGTCCGGGGTTACAATACCCACTTCATCAGGTCGGATAAAACCATCTTCCAAATCTACACCTGCCTGAAGTCTTTCAAAATCTTCGGTGGTGATGGGTTTGTCTAGCTCTGCCTGATAGATCTTCTTGATTCCGCCCGATGGGTGTGTCAGCTTTTTAGCCAATTCGCCATCATTGGTCATGAGAAGAAGTCCTGTTGTATTTCTATCCAGACGTCCAACCGGATATATACGTTCGGTGCAGGCTCCTTTGATCAGATCCAACACTGTTTTTCTTTCTTCCGGATCATCGGTCGTGGTGATGTAATCCTTTGGTTTGTTGATGAGGACGTAAACAAATTTTTCAGGGTTAAGCACTTTTTTGCCATATTTTACAACATCGGCTGGGGACACTTTATGTCCCATTTCTGTAATGACTTTGCCATTTACAGTAATTTGACCCGCTGCAATAAGGTCATCAGCTTCTCTGCGTGAGCAAACACCTGCATTGGCTATATAGCGGTTTAGACGCCTTTCATTGTTATCGTCTTTGTGCTTTTTTAAGCCTGCTTTCTTTTCGTAAGTTCCTAGTTTATAGTGAGGTGCAGATTCAAAACGGCCTACTCTTCTGTTTGCTGCCTCTTCCGAATCTGCCTCAAAACGAGCTATTTTTTCTGCATGCGTTAACGGCTCATCTTTTTTTTTAAAAGATGGTTTTTCGCTTCTGCCTGTGAAACGGTCTGCATCTCTTCTGGAATCGCGAGAATCTGCGTCACGGCCATAGGTGCGTGGTTTATCAAAATCCGAACGTCCGGAACGATCTTCTCTTGCACCAAATTCTCTTCTTGGTTTAGCATCACGAGATTCGAAATTGCGGTGGCCGTGAATGCGGTCGCCGTGATTGGGCTTATCAAACGATCTTCTTTCACCAAATGGACGCTCTGCACGCGGACGATCGAAATCATCTCGGTTGCTTCTTTCTCTTGGCGTAAAATCTCCTTTCGGTTTAAATGAACGTGTGTTGTCACGGTCAGAGTAACGAGGTCTGTCGTTTCTCTGATCTTCATATGCAGGCTTGTCGCCGTATTCTTGTCTTGGTTTAAACTCCCGGTTGTCTGAAGATCTTGGTTTACCAATTCCCGGTTTATCGAAACGAGGGCGGTCGAAGCGTGGTTTATCAAAACCTTCTTTGCCTGAGCGATCATCGGCTCTGAAATCTCGCGGTACGCTGCCTTTGTCAAATGAACGAGGTCTGAAAGACGCAGGTTTGTCCGACTGAGGAGCAGAACTTACAATGCGCAAACTTGATTTTTTAATACTTGGCTTGCTGAAACGGCTTTCTGCCTCTGGGCGGCTAGATGCGCGGCGAAATGATTTTTGTCCATCGCCTGATTGACCCGATGATCTTGAGTCTCTTGAGTTGTTGATTCTTTTTCTCATAGGAATGCAGTATCACTACTGGATTTTGTCTCCTCTTCACAAATGATGTGCGTAATTGATTAGCTGGCCAATAGCCGTTGCTACTTTGCCCGTTGCTAAAACGCATTAACGAACGTATCTGACGATCAGAGTACTAGTTGTTTATAATTTTACAATTGCAAAGATACGTTAATTTCAGTTAGTAAATATTTGTTTGGGCTTTTATGCCAAATTTAGGATCGTATCGTTTATAACTACAATCAGTGTGTGGGCAAAGAGGGTGTGTGAGGAGGAACGAAAATGGTCTTATGAAAAAGTATCCTCATTGACCACCCTTTGGCAGGTAGATACCCGCTTAATGCTGTTTTAGAGCTTATATCCTTCAACGATAAATATGTCAGCAGAAATTAACGACGCACCGCTCTGGAAACCGAGCAAGGGCCTCAGAGAACAATCAAATCTTAAAAAATATATTGATTGGCTTTTTGTTAAAAAGGGACTTTATTTTCGATCTTATCATGATTTGTGGGAGTGGTCTGTAACAGATCTGGAAGATTTTTGGGAAAGTTTATGGCATTACTTTAACATCAAATCACATGATCTATACCTGGAAGTAATTCAGCGGCCAAAGTCTGGAATGCTAGGGACGAAGTGGTTTACCCGCTCAAAGCTTAGTTATGCCGAACATATATTTAGAAATAAAACGAAGGACCGGCCTGCCATGCTTTTTCAGTCCGAACAGAAAGGGCTCTCAGAAATTTCGTGGGATACATTGGAAAATCAGGTGGCTGCACTTTCTACCTGGCTTAGGCAACATGGCGTTAAACCGGGCGACCGTGTAGCCGGTGTTTTGCCCAATATACCACAGGCCGTGGTTGCTTTTCTGGCTACAAATGCGGTAGGTGCAGTGTGGTCGTCGTGCTCCCCAGATTTTGGCAAAGCCGCGGTCGTAGATCGGTTTCTTCAGATTGAACCCAAAGTACTGTTCGTTGTGGACGGCTATCAATACAATGGGAAAGAATACAACAGTGCTGAATTTATACAATCGCTATCGGCATCTTTTCCTACTTTAAAGGATATCGTATTAATTGATCATATTCATACCGAAAGTCTGGCCGGGCAGTTCACCGCCTGGGACGACATCATGCATTTGCCTAACAATGGGTTGGAGTTTGATGTCGTTGCATTTAACCACCCCATCTGGATTTTATACTCTTCGGGTACCACGGCTAAACCCAAAGCGATTACCCACAGTGTGGGTGGTTGTCTGCTCGAACATATGAAAGCTTTGATTCTGCATCAAAATGTGAAGCCCGGTGACCGATATTTTTGGTATTCAACAACAGGTTGGATGATGTGGAATTATGCATTGGGTTCGTTGCTCTGTGGAGCTACTTTGGTGATGTATGATGGCTCACCGGGTTATCCATCTTCGCAAACATTATGGACATTGGCAGAAGAAGCGAAAATTACGCATTTCGGAAGTGGAGCGGCATATTACCTGGCCTCCATGAAGGCAGGTGTGAGTATAGCATCCGAGCGTCTCAAACATCTGGAAACGATAGGTTCTACCGGAGCACCGCTTACCCCCGAAGCTTTTGAGTGGATATACAAGCAGGTGAAAAAGGATGTTTGGTTGATATCACTAAGTGGAGGTACAGATATATGCAGTGCCTTTGTGGGGGGATGCCCCATGGAACCCGTGTATGCCGGAGAAATACAGTGCAGGATGCTCGGCGCAAAAGTAGAGGCTTTTGATGAAGCCGGAAATGCAGTGACAAATGAGCTCGGAGAAATGGTAATAACTCAGCCTATGCCGTCTATGCCACTTTATTTTTGGGGTGATGAGCATAATGAGCGTTATATGGATAGTTATTATGGGGTATATCCAGATGTCTGGAGACATGGTGACTGGATTAAAATTACGCAAAGGAAATCGGTGATTATATATGGTCGGTCTGATGCTACTTTAAATCGGGATGGTGTTCGTATTGGAACGGCAGAAATTTACAGTGCCGTGGAAAGTCTACCTGAAATAAAAGACAGTCTGGCGGTTTATCTCGAAAAAGAAACGGGTGGAGGAATTATATCTCTATTTGTTGTGCTTGGCAATGGGCAAGGGCTCACCGAGGAGCTTAAAACAGACATCAAACAGGCGTTGCGCTCCCAATACAGTCCCCGCCATGTTCCTGATATCATTCAGCAGGTAACTGACATACCGTATACGATCAGCGGGAAAAAGATGGAGGCACCGGTTAAGAAAATATTGATGGGTATGGATCCCTCAAAAGTGGCCAACCCGGATACGATGCGGAATCCTGAATCTCTCAAGCAATTTGTATAACATGTGAGGATTTGTTTCGATAGTCGGCCTGCCGGGCTATCGAAACAAATTATAGAGGTAGAATCGGTTGGTTTAAGCAACCAAAATCATTTATTTCATGTTGAAATAATAGCCTTTGAAAGAGGTTGAATTAAATTTTTTGCTCCTAAAATCCGTAAGTAATCATGAATCAAGATACTCCACAAACGCCTGTTCGCAATTCGCGGTCGGTGGTGAGGCTGCCCATTATTATTGGTATTACGCTGGCGGCAGGTATGTTGATCGGTAGTACGTTTTTTAGTGGGGGTAAAAGTTTGACGGATGTTGCTAAAAGTTCAGCGAAGTTCCGGGAGGTACTCATGTATGTCGAAAACAATTATGTGGACTCGGTAAAAACGGATGAGCTGGTTGATTACTCCATTGCAAAAATGCTGGAAAAACTGGATCCGCACACGGCATACTTTAATACTGAAGAAGCAACCGCGGCTAGGTCGCAACTTGACTCTGGTTTTGATGGAATTGGCGTTGAGTTTAATATATATAACGATACCGTATATGTGGTTACCCCACTAAGCGGAGGCCCCTCAGAAACTGCGGGCATTAGAAGTGGGGACCGTATTATGATGGTGAATAAGGAAAAGCTGTCGGGACCCGGTGTGACCAACGTGCAGGTATATAAATTACTTCGAGGTAAAAGAGGCACAAAAGTAGACCTTGCCATTGAAAGGGTCGGCTTAAAGGACCAAATGAATTTTAGTGTGATTCGGGATCGTATACCCACTTATTCGGTG
>CALGRQ010000489.1 GCA_937880795.1 uncultured Dyadobacter sp.
ATACGATGGAACAGGTAGGCCCCATAACCAACTCTAAAAAAATAACATGTACCGGTGTGAATATCTGCGGAAATACCCAACCCAAAAACAACGGGAGGGAAACGGTAAGAATAATCGGTATGTGAATAGAAATGATATACTGAATGGCCTTTTTAAGATTGGCATAAATTCTCCTTCCAGCTGCAATCCCTATTATCAGTTTACCCAAATCATCATTGGTAATGACCAAAGCTGCCGCCGCTTTTGCTATATCCGTTCCTTTACTGCCCATCGCTACGCCAATATGGGCGGCTTTCAATGCCGGACCGTCGTTAACACCGTCACCCAGCATAGCCACCACTTCACCGCTCTTTTTAAGCGCGTTTACCACCGCTAGCTTGGCCGTTGGAAACATTCTTGTAAATAATACCGTCTCATCCACTTTCTGCAAGAGTTGCGCTTCGGTATATGTACTAATTTCGGCCCCCTCTACGGGAGGAGCAGTATTTATAATTCCGGACAGCGCTGCAATGCTCGCCGTGGTATCGGTATTATCGCCCGTTATTACTTTTACTTTAATACCCGCATTGTAGATATGCTGGAAAACATCCTGAATACCCGCTTTCGGCGGGTCATAAAATACCACCAGTCCTAGAAATTGGAAGTTAAAATCCTGTTGCTTGACTGGGAAATTATCTCCCTCAAAAGTGGATTTTGCTACGCCTAAAATCCGAAAACCCTGCTTGCCTAGCGCTTTGATGCGCTCTCTTATATTGCTTTTTTCGTTTTCTGAAAGGGTACAAACAAGAAGAATGGCTTCCGGTGCTCCCTTGGCTGCAATAATCCGGTGGTTTTCGTCATTCTCAAACAAATGCGTCATCATCGGAGGTTTGCCCTCCAACGGGTATTCATGAAAAAGTCGATAGTTTTTTCTTTCATCGACTATTTGCGTTTGTGCATATACCTTATGAAGCGTTTGTTCCATTGGATCAAAAGGTGCAGGTTCGCTACTCCACATCGCATAGTCAATCAAATTAGCCAGTTGCTGCTCTCCAAATTCCTCTTCACTGTAAATGCGATCCGTACTATAATCATATAGGTGTTTTAGCTGCATTGTATTTTCCGTAATCGTACCTGTCTTATCGGTACAGATCACGGTGGTACTACCTAAGGTTTCAACAATGGTACTCTTCTTAATAATAATCCCTTCGCGCATAAGCTTCCAGGCACCCAATGCCATAAACGTACTAAAAGCAACGGGAATCTCTTCCGGTAAAACCGACATGGCCAAAGTAAGACCACTGAGGAGACTGTCCAGCAAATTGCCCGTGTGATAATAGTTTACCGCACAGACCATTAAAAAAATGGCAGCACCCGTAATAGCCATTACCTTTACAAATTTTTCTATTTGGAGTTGTAAAGGGGATTTTTCTTCACGGATATCAGATATAGAAACGCCGATCTCGCCGAGACGCGTTTCCTTGCCGATCTTTTCTACCTCTATTACTGCTAAGCCCGATACCGCCAGAGTTCCGCTGTAAACTTTATTATCTGCCGTATCACTACTCTTAAATACCGATAAACTTTCACCCGTCAACGACGACTCATTCACCGAAAAGTCGTTACTATGGACAATTTTTCCATCTGCATTTATCATCTTCCCCTCCTCTACAATACAGAGGTCGCCAACAACAATCTCATGGGTAGGAATTTCAACCACTTCATCATTCCGGATGACCTTACTCAAAGGCTCATTCAGCTTTTCCAGAGCTTCTAGCGCCTTTTTGCTTCTATTATCCTGGTACAAAGAAATTGCGGAAACCGTAACAATCGCCAGAAGCATAAACCAAGCTTCCGCATAATCTCCGATCCCGAAATAAATTACGGAAATGGCAAAAAGCAATATCAGCATGGGCTCCTTTAAAATACTAAATAGGAGTTCCAGCCAACTGTTGTGATGGCCAATATCCATGCGATTGTGACCATGCCTCTTTTTCGAAGCAGCTACCTCATCGTCGTTAAGACCTTTCAAATGGTCGGGTAAACTATAAGACATACATCAATAGTATCATTGCAGACAATTCATTCCTCCTTTTGAGCAGTGTGCGTTCTATTTTTTCAGGTCCATCCATTTACCCACTTGGTTTAAGGTATAGCCTATAGCAAGATTTGGTTACGCTCGTAACTTCATGGGCGCGAAAATATGCATCCGAAACCACGTTAAACGGTGTATGTTAAACGTGCTTCCAAATATAACTTCTTACCAATCAAGAATTTTTACAAATTAGTACAAAATACTTCTTGCCTATATCTTGAATCCACAAGAATATACTGTATCGCAGCGTTCGGAATTGGATTTGCTGCGTATGCACGACGTAAAGCACGACTATTTAACGAGCTAAACTTTTCATTTCCCACTTATATTCGCAGAATATTTAACAATCCCATTCGCATTCAGCCGCATACTACTTCATCATGCTTGTCAATCTAAAAATTACATGGCTATTTCTATTCTCTATATGGCTATTCGGCGCTCCTACATCCACAGCGCAAACCATATACTCCAAAGCCTACGGTGAAAAAAGTAACCCAGCAATCATCTATTTGCATGGTGGTCCGCGTGGGAATGCCACCCTATTTGAAGGTACAACGGCACGCGCGCTGGCAGACCGGGGTTACTATGTCATTGTATATGATCGCAGAGGTGAGGGACGCTCTGCTGATCCCAGCGCCAAAATTACATTCGATGAAGCCTTTTCCGATTTGAATGCGCTTATAAAACAATATGGTTTGAAAAAAGTAAACCTATTAGGGCACAGCTTTGGTGGCATTGTCTCCACCTTATACACCAACACATTTCCCGAAAAAGTGGAACGTCTTATTCTGGTAGGAGCCCTATTTTCACAGCAAGAATCCTACGACCATATATTGAGCACCAGCCTAAACCTGGCAAACGAGAAGCATGATACCGCAACCCCGAAAAAGATTTCTCATATAAAAACCCTGGATCGGAAGAGCGCTCAGTATCGTAGACAAACTTACGAAGTCGCATCTCATTTTGGTTTCTTTAAAATGCCTACGCCAACCGAGGAGTCAAAAAACGTGAATCAAGAATATGAGAACAGTTTTTCCAAGGTGAATATTCGGAATGACCAGGCTCCACTGTTATTCTATCAAAATGAAACACGTGTCAATATCGACACTAAGCCCATTCTTAAAAATCTGAACAACAAAGGCGTGAAACTTGCAGCTATTTATGGATTGCAGGATGGTATTTTCTCCAAGAAGCAACGCGCTGATTTAGAAAGCATCGTTGGCAAAACCAATTTTTATAGCATCGACAATTGTTCTCATTATCCTTTTGCGGATCAACGAACCAGGTTTTTGGCGTATGTTGAAGAGATTATGAACAAATCAGTTAAACGCTAATAACCCTACGTGGCATGTATTCAACCTTAATTATATACCATACCTATTTTCGTTGGCTGGTTTTAGCCAGTTTGCTTTATGCCATTTTCATCAGTTACAAAGGCTATACTACCCAAAAACCTTTCACAAAAACCGATGACATGGTTCGGCATTGGACGGCCACCATAGCCCAGATCCAGCTCATGATTGGAATGGTGCTCTATTTCAACAATCCGATGATCAAGTACTTTTGGACAAACTTGAATGAAGGGATTGCGAATATGAACGTAGCCTTTTTCAGCCTGATTCACATTACGTTGATGTTTACGGCCATTATGCTGATCACCTTCGGTTCAGCATTATCCAAAAGAAAACCGACCAGTGAAGAGAATTTCAGGACTATACTCGTTTGGTTTTCCATTGCCCTGTTCATCATCATCATCGCAATTCCCTGGCCATTTTCACCTTTGGCCGCAAGACCTTATATCAGGTGAGGAAATTGGGGGGCTGCTCTGTGAATCTATCCGTTCTACCTCCATCACTGGATGTTGTATACCCCTACTCACCCACCCATTTTAACCATTCAAACTTTTTTTCTGGCTTCATGCAACTTTCCTGATTCAATTTGTATCTATGATTCGGGACTGCAAAGTGACCACTTCCATTCAACACAGATACAAACCATTCATAATATTAATGGTTCTATGTTATACCAAGTACTTATCTTTGCAATGTACTGAAAGAACAAGATCCGGTTACAATAACCCATTATAACCGACTCGGCAGACTTTCAGACAACCAAAAAATCTATTAGCCATGAAATTCTTTACAAACCTAACCGTAGCGCTGCTGCTTTGCGCGAGCATTGCCTATGCGCAAACTTCTACCCCTGCATCCGGCAAAGTATCGGGTGACATTCTCGATGAGAATGGCAAACCCTTTCCTTTCGTCAACGTCCTTCTTTTAAATGCCAAAGACTCTGTGCTTGTCAAAGGACTCGCATCTGATGACAACGGTAAATTTCTTTTTGATCAGGTAGCCAGTGGTAATTACATGACCATGATATCCATGGTTGGTTATCAAAAAGAATACAGTGCTGCCTTCCGGGTAGCCAGCGAACCTGTAAAATTGCTTGCAACAACGCTAAAACCGGATACAAAATCACTCAACGAAGTGACTGTGGTAGCCAAGAAACCATTCATTGAGCAGCAAATTGACCGTACTGTACTGAATGTAGAAAACAGCATCGTATCCGCAGGTGCCACAGCTCTTGAAGTGTTGGAACGAGCGCCCGGAGTTACTGTAGATCAGCAGAACGATCAGCTGAAACTGCGTGGAAAAGAGGGCGTGGTGGTCCAAATTGATGGAAAACAGACATTTTTATCGCAGCAGGAACTCATGACACTGCTCAAAAATACGCCTAGCGACAACATCGAAAAGATAGAACTGATTACCAATCCTTCGGCAAAATATGATGCGTCCGGTAATTCGGGGATCATCAACATTAAGATGAAGCGCAACAAAAACTTCGGAACAAACGGAAATATAAACATTGGAACAGCCTATACCCGTTATGGACGTTTTAATACGACCGGGACAATCAACCACCGGGCTGGTAAGTTTAGCTCGTTTGTGAGCGCTGGTACTTTCTGGAACAAAGGATTCAACAACAACGACATATACCGAACCATCCCATTTGAAGACAAGGTTACTATTTTTGACCAACGTACCGAGCGTATCAATAAATCGCAATACCACAATGTGCGGGCGGGCGTCGACTTCTTCGCCTCCGACAAAACTACGATTGGAATATTGGTTTCGGGTTTCAAAAATGATTACAGCAACCCTTTCGGAGAAACGAACACCCGAATCCTGAATGAGGATTTGAGCTTGCAACGCACTTTCCGTACCGATGTATTCAATGGCGGTAAAATGAATAATTTCAGCACCAACCTCAATTTCAAACATCAGTTTGACGACAAGGGCAAGGAGCTAACCTTCGATGTAGACTATGTGAAATACAACGGTAGAAACCGTAGTGAACTCAATACGGTATATAATTTACCCAACGGCGAACAGGATGGAAGCCGGGAAATGGTTCGCAATAAAATGCCCTCAGAAATTAATATTGGGGTGGCCAAACTTGATTATACCCAAACGCTCTGGAAAGGAAAATTTGAAACCGGTTTAAAATCCAGTTTCGTAGCCTCCGACAATAACATGATATTTGAAACTAAAATTGATGAGTGGAAAATAGATCCCCTCCGCTCCAATCAGTTCAAATACACCGAAAATGTAAATGCAGCATATTTAAACTATGCCGGTACCATCACCAAAAAATTAAAATACCAACTTGGTTTACGGGGCGAGCATACGCATTCCATCGGCAATTCGGTAACACTCAACCAAAAACGAGATCGCAACTATGTCAATTTGTTCCCGAGCATATTCCTGTCCAACCAATTGGACACCAACAACGTGATCAACCTGTCGTATAGCCGCCGGATTGACCGCCCTAATTATCAGTCCCTGAATCCATTTGAGTTCTATCTGGATCCATATACCTTCCAAAGAGGTAACCCCAACTTAAAACCGCAATACACCAACTCGTTTCAGCTGGTGCACGTATACAAAAATATGCTCAACACAACCTTGGCGTATAGCAGGATCAAGGATGTGATCTCGGAAGAACTTCCTCAACAAATCGCCTCCGAGAATAAAACTTTTGTAACCTCAGAAAACCTCGACAAACAGGATAACATAAGCTTAACAGTATCGATGCCAATCCCCATCCAAAAATGGTGGAACTTGCAAACCAATTTTACAGGGGTATATAACCACTATAACTCATTCTATTTACAGGAAAAACTGGAAATAAAACAGGTTTCATGGAACATGTATGCCAACAACCAATTCACACTCAAAAAAGGCTGGACCGCCGAGCTGTCGGGTTGGTATAACAGCCGGGCATTCTATGGCCTGTATGCCGCTAAACCAATGGGAATGGTGAATGTCGGATTACAGAAAAGTATCTGGAAAAAGAAAGGGACTATCCGTCTCAATATTAATGACCTCTTCTGGACCAACCGTTTCCGGGGAAGAGCAATGTATAAGGACATTGACTTTACGGTACGTTCTCAGTGGCCAAGCCGACAAGCAAGACTCACATTCACCTATTCTTTTGGGAATCAGAATGTGAAAGGCGCCCGCCAGCGCAACACCGGATCTGACGATCTTCAGAAACGGGCAAGTGGCGGTAATTGATCAGGAATACAGGTCCTCATGACCATATTCATAAATTAGTTAGGTTTGTTATGCAGAAAATCCACCGCACTCCTTGTACGGTGGATTTCTTATTTTTAAGACCAGAACGCCCCAAAATAACTTAGTGCCTTTGTGACCTAATGGCAAAAAAATTACCTTAGAATCAAAATAAGAATGGCTGACATGGAATTCACACCATATCAGCCGTTCTCAGTATTGCATATCAGGAAATAAAATTACCCCTGAATAGCACTCAATTTTGCTTCATCCTCGCTAATTTTCTTTTTCAACGATTCAATATTTTTATTCAGCTTGTCTAAATTGTCAGATGCCTTACGTGCACTTTTGGCATCTTTTCGTGCTTTGCTGGCAGCTTTACTTGCTTTGTTAGACAAACTCTTGTCCTGTGCATTGCTTGCAAGCTTTTCAGCAGCCTTTCCGTTTTCATCGGCAGACTTCTGCGCCTTTTCTGCTGTTTTAGCAACCTCCTCCGTTTTCTTAGGCAGTTCATTTTCCAACTTCGCCAATTCCAGCTTATTGTCATTCAGCTTTTTACTGATTTCAATTATATTTTTTTGCTGTTTTAAATTGTTGATAGAATCCTTTGAAACAACCTGTGCCGAAACGGACAAAGAAATTAGAAGGATAGCCAGGGTATTGATAAACCAGTACTTTTTCATTTTTAATGATACTTAGTGAAACATTTACACATATTGTACGCAAAAACCGTACCTATCAAAAGTACATATTTCACCCAATTAATGTGGCAATATATTTCCCACAAGTTTTTACTTTTCCTCAAAGAGTGCATTGTAATGGGTAGAGTCGTCGAGTATACCACCACTTTGCGCAAAAAACGACTGATCCGTTGTATATACACCTTTTTGTGTCTTGGTCCAGCTGGCACCTGCTTTGGGGTGGTAGCTCATCATCCGATCCCAATTTTTATAATACTGATGACCGTTCGTTTCTTGTAAGCCAATTCCCACATTTGGAAAAGGAGCCAAACGCGCTGCCACAGATTTGTTCCAATCTACCAAAATCGGATTAACCGTCAAATCGGCACAAAAGCAGGGCACCTTTTTTTCGTGCGCCAACTGCGTGATTTGCATCGTCATACTTAACGTTTTGGCTATGGCTTTCACAATCATTACCGAATACCCCTGCTCTATTCTACGGGCTGCATCCTTCACCGTATGCGCGCTTTCATCCGCCCCTATACGCACGCCTACATCACCCACGAAAGCTTCGTTATCTTCACGTAACGGCTCTTCAATCACCGCAACCTGATCCAGCGCTCCTAATTTTTTGATATGATCAATAAAGCGCAAAAGCGTTTCTTTCTTTTCGTAACGGGCGTTGGGATCAATGTAGTAAGGGATCTTTCCATTTTTCGTATAGGGGGTTTCAAAATGGCCTATACTTTTATGAACGGCTGTCATAAACGCCATATCCTTTTCCAGCATTTCTGCCTGCGTTCCGGCCGAACCGGTCTTCAGTTTCATGATGAAATAA
>CALGRQ010000490.1 GCA_937880795.1 uncultured Dyadobacter sp.
CAAGCAAACCATTTTCTCCGGCATGAGGATTCAACCCCAGCACTGCTACTCTCGGTTTTTTGATACCAAAATCCTTTTTAAGCGAAGTAAGTATCTGATCAATTTTGACAGATAATTTATCTGCTGTAACCTGCGCCTTTACCTGATCCAATGGAATATGCCCCGTTAAAACACCCACGCGCAGATCACCAGCGACCATAAACATCAAAGCATCACTCACCTCAAAAGCCTGAGCAAAGAACTCTGTATGTCCAGGGAATTTAAAATCATCACTTTGAATGTTATCCTTGTTTATTGGCCCGGTTACTATGGCGTGCCTGAATCTTTCCAGCCCGCAAATCCTCTACCGCACGTTTCAGGCATAAAAGCGACTTCTGACCTGCATCTGCGGTAACCTGTCCCGGTGCTATATCCGTTTGATGATCATGCCAACAAGTGATCACATTGGTTAATTTGTGATTGGCTTGTTCTGGTTTTTGTATACCATGTAGCGTCCAGTCTTTTATTTCCAACAGATTTCTATACTGGTTCAGTACCCGCAAAGAACCATAAATGATGGGAGTACATTGCTTTGCTAACTGATTTCCCTCTAACGCTTTAAGGATAACTTCCGGCCCAATACCATTATAGTCGCCCAGGGTAATTCCTATTACAGGTTTATTATTAATGTGGTCGCTCATGAACTTAAAAAGATATTATAACAATTCAAATGTGCTTTTCTATATTACTTTTGCAAAAGCATTCAATCGGCAAGTTACAAAAAATCCAGTGCTCCTATGAACATCCTGATCGCAGATACCATGTATTCTTCCCTTTTTAACATGTTTGAGGAACATGATTGGCAATATTCGTATCAACCAGCATATAAGCGACAGGATATTATTGATGCTTTACCACAATACGATGGCTTGGTGATCAGAAGCAAAACTTTTGTTGATGCTGAGGTTTTGGAAGCAGGTCATAATTTAAAATTTATTGCAAGAGCTGGTGCCGGGTTGGACCTTATTGACCTTACCGAAGCTCAAAATCGAAATATAGAGGTGTTCCATGCCGGAGAAGGTAACCGTGATGCCGTTGCCGAGCAGGCCGTTGGCATGTTACTGGCGTTATTTAACAATATCATACGCGCTGATCGCCAAGTTCGCCAGGGTATATGGGACCGAGAGGGAAACCGTGGCGTAGAGATCATGAACAAAACAGTCGGGATCATTGGCTACGGTAATAATGGAAGTGCTACGGCTAAAAGGTTAAGTGGTTTTGGATGTAAGGTTTTAGCCTATGATAAATGCCGAGATCGATACGGAGATGCTTATGCAAGGCAGTCGACAATTGAGGAAATCATGGAAGAGGCAGATATCCTGTCACTGCATATACCGCTTACGGCGGAAACGAAATTTATGGTTAATGATTCCTTTGTGGAAGGTTTTGCAAAACCATTTTACTTACTCAATCTATCGAGAGGTGAAACTGCTCAAATTGGCTCTATTGTCAAAGGTCTGCAATCCGGCAAGATAAAAGGGGCATGTCTGGATGTATTGGAAAATGAAAAGTTATCCAAGCTAACACCTGATCAACAACAGGCGTTTGATTACCTATGCTCTGTGGACAACGTTGTGCTTACGCCACACATTGGAGGTTGGACTCACGAAAGCTACCATCGTATTAACGAGGTATTGGTAAGGCAAATTGCGGAATGGGCACTGGTAAAAGAATAGTCCACTAATTCTGCAAGTAGGTCTTATTTTTTCTCTTTTAGTACAACGCTAATATTACCTGTGGACTCGAGATAGCATGTTTTCACTTCTCGGTAATCGTCCACCCCGTTTTCACGTAACAGCCCATTGAGCTCCTCCTCATCCATGAGCTGCGTCTCCATATTGGCTTTTAGCATTCGTCCGTTACGAATTAAGAGTATGGGTTCGGGCCTGGCAAGTTTCCCAAAGAGTATTCTTTTATATCCCATCCAGTCTATGGCATAATCCCAAAAGACCAGAGTACCAATAAGTATAGCCCCCTCCGTAATAGAATTGTAGGTTCCCGCCATGGCGTTTTGAGCGGCATCGGATATCATAGTAATCAACAGAAGGTCACTAATACTCAGTTGCCCTGTTCCTCTTCTGAACAACCTCAGACATATATAGATGATCCAAAAGGTGATTGTTCCCCGAATGAAAACCTCAAACAATGACAAGCTGGGTATAAACATTTCTTCCCAGTTCAATTGGAAAATCTTTTCCATATATGCGACTATTAAAAGTTTACAGATTGTAAAGCAACAAAAATGCCGACCAAAGGTCGGCACATTTGCATCTATTAGCCATGAAAAATAAAATACTTATTATTTGCCGAGAGTACCGCGAAGTGCACGTGGAATTTCCACAGAAGCGATCGGGTTGCTAGCAGCAGTCAAAATAATAAAGTTTTCAGCTGTAACAGCTCCAACTTTTACTGATTTTCCTAATTCAAGTTCGGTAACATCAACGTTTACATAGTCTGGAATGTTTTCAGCCAAACCTTGTACACGCAATTTACGTAATTTTTGGTTCATTTTACCACCTTTCATTACGCCGGCAGATGTACCAGTAAGTTTTACAGGAACTTCAACTTTAATTTCTTGTCCGGCAATGATCTGCAAAAAGTCAGCGTGAATCAATTAG
>CALGRQ010000491.1 GCA_937880795.1 uncultured Dyadobacter sp.
CAGGCGGGTAACAAAATTAGGATGAATGCACTTTTCCGCGAAGCGTTTAGCGATTTGGATGCTACACCTAAGGAGTTTCTGGATAGATGGGAAAATTCTGGTGAGGAGACGGTTACCAATATGCCAAGTATTAAAGACAAGCTGTACCAGCAATATTTATCAGGAACATATCCTTATAACATTTACAATTACTCTCGTGAGCGTGTAGCCCGAGGTGACTTTATTCGATTGAAATCGGTGTCTCTGGCGTATAAAGTACCCCTTACGGCTGTAAAACGAGTAGGGTTGTCGGCCGCAAGTATATTGCTTTCAACCAGTAATTTGTGGTTGGTGTATTCCGATAAAAAACTTAAAGGACAGGATCCTGAATTTTTTAACGCAGGAGGGGTGGCGCAACCGCTTCAAAAGCAATTTACATTATCCCTGAAACTGACGCTCTAAGCGAGTGTGGGATAGGCCACTTACAACAATGTTCATGACCAAGGAATTTTAAAATGAAGCAGAAAATCATATTAAACAAGGCAAAAAAGATGGTAGGTGCTCTCATGCTGCTACCACTTTTGATGGGCTGTGAGGAATTTCTCTCCACAGAACCGGATAGCACCAGAGCCACTATATCAACTCCCAAGCAGGTTTCTCAGTTGCTTACTACGGCTTATCCGCAGTCGGGTTATGTAGTCATGGGGGAGTCTATGAGTGATAACGTAGTCGATAAAGGCGTTGGAGTAGATGATAAAACCAACCGATTTTCCTTTTTATATGAGCCCGTGGAAGCCGAGGTAGGTACGTCTGATTCGCCCGATTCCTATTGGACTGAATGTTACCGAGCTATCTCTGTGGCTAATGAGGCTCTGGATATTATCAGAAAATCATCGGATCCTGCTTCGTTTACGGCCCAAAAGGGAGAGGCACTGCTTGCCAGAGCATATGCGCACTTTATGTTGGTTACCTTTTATTCCACTTTCTATAATCCACAAACAGCGAGTTCTGATCCTGGTATTCCGTATGTAACAGAACCAGAAAATGTGGTTATCAAGAAGTATGAGCGAAAAACGGTTGCCTATGTATATGAAATGATAGAAAAAGATTTGCTGGAAGGCTTACCGTTAATTAATGACGGAGCTTATACTGTTCCGAAATATCATTTTAATATAGCGGCCGCCAATGCGTTTGCAGCCAGATTTTATTTGGTGAAAAAGGAGTATGCCAAAGTGGTTCAATACGCCAATACAGCGTTTCCGGGAACATCTATACTGGATAATCTCAGACCGTGGAATACCACCATGATGAACTTGTCGCCAGATGAGCTAACGACTATTTATTCTCAGGCTTCCCAACGCGCCAACTTGCTTTTGGTAGAAACAGCCTCGCTCATAGGTAGGTATATGCCGCGTTATCGGTACGGAATGTCGTCTGCCAAGCAGCAGGAAATATTTGCCAGCGCTCAAATCGTGTCTCCGTCTGCTCGCTTTGCATATCCTGTATATTATCAGGGAGATAACAATTACTTTGTTCCTAAATGGTACGAATACTTTGTGCGGGAGAATGTAAACGCAGATACAGGCATACCTCATGTGATGTTACCCCTATTTACCGCCGAAGAGGTTCTTTTTAACCGAGCCGAAGCCAATTTGTTTTTACAAAAGAATTCGGAAGCCGTCGTGGATCTTAACTATTTCCTCAGCAAAAGAATCGATGGATATAGCGCTTCTGCACATGGCTTGACCGCCGCGAAGTTGCAGGCATATTATCGATCTAATAATGTGAGTAGTAATTTATTGAATGCCATTATGGATTTCAAGAGAGCAGAGTTTGTTCAGGAAGGCATGCGGTGGTTTGACCTTCAACGCTACAACATTCCTGTGGAACATACCAACAACAAAGGAGATGTAGTAATTGCCTCTGTGGTAGCCAACGATCGTAAAAGAGTGTTTCAGTTGCCGCAGTTTGTGACTACGTCGGGTATACCTTTAAATCAAAGATAATATTAGTCCTGAACAGCTATGAAAGATTTAGCAGTAAATATATATGGTTTATTGAAGGCAAAAAGATTGGTTTTGAGTCTTCTTGTTTTTACCAGTGCTTTTACGGTATCCTGTAAGGAAGAAAAGCTTGATCCTGTCGAGGATATACCGGGTTTGGGTGGAGATACGTGGGTGAAAGGACCTATTGATCAATGGATTGTGGACAATATGACTACGCCCTATAACATTTCGGTCAAGTATAAGTGGGATCAGTTCGAGTTTGATAATGTGCTTAAAAATCTGGTTCCTGTCGACGAAGGTCAGGTAATTCCGTTACTGACCAGCATCGATAAGGGTTGGGCCAAGCCTTATATTGAAGAAGCAGGAAAGGTTTTCTTTAATAAATACTCTCCCAAAATATTTGTTCTCTCGGGCAGTGTGGAGTATAATCTGGATGGGTCCGTAACGGGTGGACAGGCCGAAGGTGGACGCAAAATTGTGATGATGGGAATTAATAAATTTAAGGTTAAGGGAATGAATGGTTATAAGGCAGAAAATGATTCGGTATATGCCAAATTCTTTGTCTTTCATGTCATTCAGCATGAGTTTGCCCATATTCTACATCAGAATAAGATTTATCCGAAAGAGTATAAGGACATCAGTGCGGGTAAATATTATGGAGCCAACTGGATTAACTACCGCGATGAGGACGCTTGGCGGGATGGCTTTATATCGTCCTATGCGGCTTCTAAGTTTGACGACGATTTCGCGGAAATGGTCGCCATTATGTTGATGGAAGGCAAAGAGGGTTTTAATAAGATTGTAAATAGTATTCCCGATGCAACCACCAGTAAAGGAACGACGAAAGCACAGGCACAATCCGCTCTTCGGCAAAAGGAGGCGATGATTGTGGCTTATTATAAAAATTCATGGAACATTGACTTTTATGCTTTGCAAAGTAAGACTCGGAAAGCGATGGTAAGTATGTTTTAAGAAGATAAAAAACGTGTTGTAAAATTTTTTCGAATGAAAAGGTCTATCATATATCTGTTATGCGCAGTTTGCGGATTTTGGTCTTGTGAGAACAAGGACGAAACTGTTTTTGAAAAAACGGCTGATGAGCGATTGAATGAAGCGTTGGGTGCCTATGAAAAGCAATTGTCTGGTGCGCAGTACGGCTGGAATGCGGTGGTATATCCGGGAGGAGGAGGGAGTTACGGCTTTTACATGAAATTTGATGACAAGAATCGGGTGGGTATGTATTCCGACTTTTCGCTGGAATCCGGTAAGACGATTAAGGAAAGCAGTTATCGGCTCAAAGCGATGCAAACGCCTACCTTAATTTTTGATACCTACGGTTATTTGCATGTACTCGCAGATCCTGATGGAAATATCAATGATGGAGCAGATGGTGATGGATTACTATCGGACTTTGAATTTACGATATACCCCGACTCCGTGACGACGGACCGCATGGCTTTCGTAGGAAGAAAAAATAAGAGTAAGCTGGTGCTAACCCGGGCCACCCAAGCGGAGCAGACTGCTTTTAATGCAGGAGCATTAGCCAACGCAAAAGCTTTTGATAATATATCGAAATACCAGGTATACTTTAAAAGAATTACATTGGGTGGAGTAACTTACGAGTTGTCGGCTAATCCGGTTTCGCGTACAATAAAACTGACCTGGTTGGACGGCAATACGGCTAAGGAATTCAATACTTCTTATTATTACACATCATCCGGACTTGTATTTACAAACCCTTTGGTGAATGGAAGCAACCGCATAACCGGATTTACAAACATTGGCTGGGACGCATCAAAATTACAAGTTTCTGTGACTGCCAATGGTGCCAATACTGTTATTGGTACAGCTGCCAAACCTTTAATTGTAAATAGAACTGCTGCCAGAGAGTGGTGGGATGCGCCCGTTTCTTCTGGTGGAGAATGGCGTACCGTGGAAGGGTTTAAAGTAAACGGTGTTGAGGACGCGTTTGGCCTCAAGGATTTAACCTCAGATTCCTTTCCCTATGTCGTTTATCTTTATATACCGGCTTATGGCTCCGGATATGATTTATTTGCACCAGCATTTATTGAAGATGGAGGTTTATCCTTGCATTATGGCGATGCCGTAAGGACACCCACATTTGTAAATGACGGAAGAATTATTTTCTCCAACGCTGGTACACTCGGAGCAGTTCCAACAACAGGACCCGTGGCTAAAACGTCTGCTCAACTATATGATGCCAATGGGTACTATCTTATCCAGACCTCAGAAAAAACCTACGATATGGTAAGTGCCAAGGATGGTAAAGCATGGGTGTCGTGGTTTAGAAGATAGCGGGTAGTAAAGCGATAAATTTCAATTCAGACACAAAAAAACACGCCTCGAAGGAAGCGTGTTTTTTTGTGTCTCAGGTTATTCTCATTCGTAACCTGGGTTCTGTACAAGTTGCTTGTTGGCTCTCATTTCTCTTTCAGGAACTGGGAAAACCAAGTCATCGCTGTTGTATGCAAATGTTCCGGTTGTACGCTTCGTACGTTTGAAGTCATGTATTCTTACCCCTTCAAAGCATAGTTCAAGAATTCTTTCGTTTAAGATCTGATCAACTGTGGCAGTTGTTTTTACAGATGCACCAGCTCTGCGACGGATCAAATTTAAATCGTTCACTGGGGTATCGCCAATAGCTGTTTTCAGTCTGGCATTGGTTTCAGCTCTTACCAGATACATTTCTGCAAGACGAATAACCGGAATATTCTGTCCAAAGCTAGTCCATTTGCCAGAATAGTTACGGCTTCTTCTGCCCACATAAATTTGGTTCGTTTTGCGTACGTCTGTATCCTCAAAGCTTTTTAAGAATTCAGGATTAATGTAGAAATCCGCACGACCTGTTCCATCCGTTTGTCCAGAATAAAATGTTGTCAAACCATCATTGGAAGTACCTACGTTGTTCTGATCGTTGGCCTGAATTTCGAACAATGTTTCATTGGTGTTTTTGTTGGCGAACGCAGCCGTTACGGAAGTATTCAAGGTTTTTCCTGATTCTTCGATTACTGTATTTGCCAAGTCACGGGCTTTTTCATACTGTCCCATTTGCAGGTATACACGGCTTAAAAAAGCCATAGCCGTATACTTAGACGCTTTGTTGTCACTTCCCGACTCGGTAAGTTTTTCGGTTGCAGTAGTCAAATCCTTGATAGCCTGAGCATATACTTCCTCAACTGTATTTCTTGACGACAACTGATACGCACCTTCTGAATCGGTAACTCCTTTCAGAATAATCGGAACAGCAGGTTGGATGTTTTGTTTACCTGCTTCGTAAGGAAGACCGTAAAATCTGGCCAATTCGAAGTGCAAAATACCTCTGATAAAAGCAGCTTCACCTTCGATTTCTGTTCTCAGGTCAGCATCAGCAATTTTTGAACTACTTTCCAGAAGCAAATTCGCAATGTTGATGGCCTCATAGGCTTCTACCCATGTACGCGTAACATCTGCGTTCGCGATGGTGATCGACTTGGTCGCTATTTGGCGGTAGCTTTGGAAAGTACCACCCCAAATCGCGTATCCTTCGTAGGCTTGCAATTCAGGCATGATATTCAAGTTGGTTCCGTATAAAGCACCACCACCAAGAATACTATATGCACCTACCACAGCACTTTTGAAATCTCCATCGGTTTCTAAGGCGGTCGAAGCATCTACTTCTGTGGTTGGATTAATATCCAATTTTTTATCGCAAGAGGCAAAACTAAGTGCGAGTGCTGCGGTAAAAAAGTATTTATATAAGTTGTTTCTTTTCATTTTCGTCAAAATTATAGTCCAAGATTAACACCAATTGTAACCGTTTTGGCTTGTGGTGGTGTATAGAAGTCATGACCTAGGTTGACATTTCCTGTATATGAAGCGTTAACTTCCGGATCGTATCCTTCGTACTTGGTGAATGTAAACAGGTTTTGTGCAGCTACGAAAACTTTAAGGTTATCCAGTTTCAAGCGGCTGATCATGGCCTTAGGGAATGAGTAGCTCAAAGCCACGTTCTTCACACGGAAGTAAGAACCATCTTGTACCCATCTTGACGATTTAATAGCACCGTTACCATCCAATAAACGAGGTTGTGGTACATTGGTAATATCTCCCGGTTTCTTCCAGTAAGCCAATTGGTCACGTGACTGGTTGTCGTAGTAATCACCATTTACAGACTGGTAAAAACCTGCGATGTTATACAAGTCGTTACCGCTTACAAATTGTGTTTGAATGTTTAGGTCAAACCCTTTGTAAGAGTAATTATTACCCAATCCACCATAGAAATTTGGATTAGGATCACCCACTTTTTGGTTGTAACCATCGAAGTTATCCTGATCTACGATTTCACCACCTTCATTATAGTACTGAGCGTTTCCGTTGTCCGGGTTTACACCCGCATATTTAGGACCATAGAAATATCCGTAAGGCATACCTTCTGATATACGTCCCATTTGGCGTGAACCACCGTCAATGGTTGAACCGTTCAAGTTCGTAATCTTATTCTTATAGGTAGAAATATTGAACGAAGTAGTCCAAGAGAAAGCACCGGTAAGGTTTCTAGAGTTCAAACTGAATTCCCATCCGTTGTTTTCCAGGTTACCTACGTTTCTAGTGATGGTAGAGAAACCGCTGGTTGCAGGAACCGGGAAGCTCAATAGAAGATCCGATGTTTTCTTGTTGAAGTAGTCAATTTCCCCTGTAATTCTATCATTGAATAATCCGAAATCTAAACCAACATCAAATTGGTTGGTTTTTTCCCATTTCAAGTCATTTACACCAACTTGATCCGGCTTAATACCTGAAGACGCAGCATATGGATTGGCTGTCCAAAGTGTTCTGGAAGCAAAGTTTCCAATTTCTGCATTACCTGTTGTACCATAGCTGGCACGTAGTTTCAAGAAGCTCAGGCTCTTGTTTTCTTTCAAGAAGTTTTCCTCTGTAATTACCCAACCAGCAGATACCGCAGGGAAAGCACCATAACGATTGTCTTTACCAAAACGAGACGAACCATCTATACGATAAGAAGCTCCTAACAAGTATTTGTTTAACAATTTATAGTTTGCTCTTGCGAAGTAAGACAAGAAGCTGAAACCTGTTTCAGAAGAAGTACCACCGGCAATAATGGCAGCACTGGAAATTTTCTGAAACTTATCATTCGGGAAGCTACGACCAGTAACAGAGTTGTCGCTGGTTGTACTTTGCTGTAAAGACATACCTGCCAAAAGTTCAAGAGAGTTGTTCTCATTCAATTTTGGCATCCAGTTAATCACGTTGTTGGTGTTGTAAGTCAATACACGTGTTTGCGAGTTGTAAGCTTCACCACCAGGCTGTCCGTCCAAAGTTTCACGTCCGTAGTACTGATCTTCTTCAAACTGTACGATGTCAAACGCTACTTCCGAACGAATGAACAAGTTTTCCATGAAGTTGTACTGGCCATAAGCATTGCTGATAGAACGGAATGAAAGCGCTTTGTTTGAAGAATTAGCGATATCATTTAGTACGTTCGAGTACAGCGTGTTACGGTTATATGTTCCGTCCGGATTTCTGATTGCCTGAATCGGAGGAATGGCATTCAACTGAATAGGGTTGGTGAAATTGTTATCGGCAGTAACGCGGTAGTTATTGGTTCTGTTCAACATCAAGTTTACACCTACCTTAAATTTCTTGCTTACCTGGTGGTCAATGTTGATACGAGCGTTTGCTCTGGTAAGTCGGTTCGCAAGGATTATACCTTTTTGGTCGTTGTAGCTGGCTGAAACGAAAAACTTGGTTTTTGCATCACCACCGTCCATCGAGAAATTGTATTGCGAAATACCTCCTTTTTGGAAGGCTTCGTTGGCCCAGTTAGAGTTCGCGGGCTTGGTCCATTCGTCAGTACCGCCACCATAGTTCATCCAAGCTTCTTCCGCATTGCTCCATTCTGAACCGTTTAAGGAAGAATTATTTGCAGCATCGGTAAACAATTGGATATACTCTTGCGAGTTCAACCATTCTCTTTTTTTAGTAGGACGTGAACTTCCTGTAAAGTAGCCAAAATTGATTTTGGTTTTTCCGGCCGACCCCGACTTGGTAGTAATCAAAATTACACCGTTAGCAGCGCGTGCTCCATAGATTGCCGCAGCAGATGCATCTTTCAAAACCTCCATAGATTTGATATCGTCAGGTGCAATAGACGCCAAAGGGTTGTCGGGCTCACCGCCACTTCCTAACGCTTGTGTAATTACAGGCTGTCCGTCGATTACAAACAAAGGTTGGTTAGAGGCAGATACTGAAGAAATACCCCGTACTCGGATGTTGATTCCCTGGCCAAGTTTACCAGAACCTGAGTTGATGAATACACCAGAAACACGACCTTGCAAGGCAGATTCTACCGTTGGTAGTGGAAGGTTTTCGATGTCTTTTGATTTAATCCCGGAAATAGCTCCGGTAAGATCTTTTTTGATTTGGGTACCGTATCCAACTACTACAACCTCACTTAACGCACGAGAATCTGAAGTCAATTGAACGTTGATCACGCTTTGGTTTCCCACAGCGATTTCCTTGGTATTCATTCCCACAAAACTGAAAACAAGAATTGAATTGGAAGAGCTCACCTGAATAGAGTAATTTCCATCTACATCGGTTTGCATCCCATTGGTAGTACCTTTTTCTTGTACAGTTACACCAGCCAGACTTGTTTCATCTTCCAGTGAGCTTACTTTTCCCGAAATTCGGACACCTTGCCCAAATGAGGCAAGCCATATACCGAAAATGGAGAAAAGAGTTAGTAGAAAAGTTCTTTTCATAAAAGTTAGATTTGGTTATCTATTAAAATTACAAACAAATATATTCCAATTGAGAGGGTTAGAAAATATTTACACGAAATATTTATATATAACTGGACACATACAAGAAAATTTGGTACTGTGTTTGTCTAATTACATATATGAGGCAATTTACACCTGTTTACCTGAGTTGTAAAATGGTGATTTACCAATATTTTCCGTTCTTACGTGCAAACCAGAAACTGCGCCAAAAAATGAGTATATGGTTGAGTACGGTTGGTATTAGACCGAAGTGTTTGCGCAGGACTCGAAAGCGATCGAATAGTGATTTTCTGTGATTTTGTACAGAGGTTCCTCCCAGGAGGTATTTACATAACACACACGGGAGAAATATCGTTTTTTCTGATTTTTTTAAACAAACAATCTCCCAATCAATGTCGGCACTTAGATTGGTGATGTCGTAAAGAGGAGCCAGTTTTCTTTTAACAATGAAGGCCTGGTGGCAAATTTTCATGCCGGTTGAAAAATCCTGCCATTTGATGTATTGAGAAAGTGCATGAGGCGTATATCGGCTGCGCAATCCTACCTCAGAGCCATCTTCACGTACAAACATCGCATCACTGTAATATATGTCTGCATCTTTTTTCAAAGCCGTAAAAAGTTGAACGAGCACGAGGCTGTCATATACTTCGTCACCAGCGTTCAGAAACCAAACGTAATCCCCCGTTGCCTTTGCGAGCCCCTTGTTCATCGCATCATATAGGCCTTTATCAGGTTCAGAAATGGTTTTGGTGATAAAACCAAACCGACTGGCAATGGCCAGCGTGTTGTCTTTAGACCTTCCATCGATTATCAGGTATTCCAACTGGTCAGGATCAAAACCGTGTAAAGCTTTTTGAACACTCAATAGTGTCCGTTCTAGAAATTTTTCAGCATTATAGGTAATGGTGATGATCGTCAGACGTGGCATGCGGATTTCGGTTGTTCGGGAAGTAAGTCTTTATATAGCGCCTTATATGCAGTGGTTATTATTTCTTCACTGTAATGATCAACCACTTTCTTACGCGCTGCGGCGGAAACTTTTCCGGTTATATTTTCACGAATAATCCAATCAATTCCTTTGGATAACGATTCGGACGATTTCAGTTCAGCCACAAATCCGGTTTTTTCGTGATCAATCATTTCAGGAATACCGCCGGTAGCAAATCCAACAACGGGTGTGCCGCAGGCCATTGCCTCCATAATTGTGTTGGGCAGGTTGTCTTCCAGCGAGGGTACAATAATCATGTCGGCGCTGTTGTAAACGGCTACCATATGTGCAGTGTCGCTTATTTGACCCAAATAATGAACCGGAGCCGGGAAGGAATCAAAAGATTGCGGATTGGCCTTTCCGAAAATGAGTACTTCTACGTCAGGGTATGTTTTGCGGATCAGCGCAATGGACTCCTTAAAGTATATAAATCCTTTTCTCGGATCCTGTGTATTGGCTCCTGCAAATAAGATCAATTTTTTATCGGCAGGTAAATCTAGTTTTTGTCTAATTTCTGATTGAATTCCCGGCTTAAATAATTCGGTATCAATACAGTTTGGTATATGTCGGGCCTGTAAACTTCGGGTCAGTGAAGCAGTTTTGGTCAGATTGGTTAACCATTTACTGGGGGAAACCATCACCATATTGGTATGTGCATATAAGTTTCTTTTGTCTTCAAACTGATCAAATGAAAGATCGTAGCGATCTGGTTTGATCAGATAAGGACAATACTGACAATGCGATAGGTAATTGTCGCAACTCCTGCTATAATGACAACCTCCGGTAAATGCCCACATGTCGTGTAAAGTCCACACGATGGGTTTTCCTAGTGCAAATAGCTTTTCAAGAGAACGTATTGATAGAAATCCAAAATTGATCCAGTGCAAATGAATAATATCAGCCTGCTGCACCAATGGGTGCGTGCTAATATCTGCTCCAACCGCTGCCGGAGAATATGCGAACCGTACGCTGCTATCTTTTTCTTGGGGGTAGAAGTGAAGCCTTTCAGTGACAAACCGTAAAAAGGATTTTCTGGATTCCCATTTGGTTTCGGCCAGTGCTACCTCATGCTCCTGCGGTTTATTTATTTCCGGTATAAGCATATAAGAATCGACTCCTGAGTGAAGTAAGGCACGGTGCAAGCGGGTAGCAGCTACCCCGGCGCCTCCTTCTAAATGAAAAGTACTCAGGTGAAGAATCATATTTAAAAATCGATAATGAAAATGAAAAGTTTCCGGCTCTTCAAATTTGAATTGTAGGGTAAAATTAAATAGATATTGTGTTTATTTGCTGTATTCACATAAAAGTATCTTTAACCTGATTTCCGATCTCTTACTAAAATGCGACTGAGAAACAAAGCCACGAGGCGCATTTTGGATGGTATGAT
>CALGRQ010000492.1 GCA_937880795.1 uncultured Dyadobacter sp.
ACATCAATGTTTTTTAGATTATGCTCACGGGCACCTTGTACTTCAATCAGATCTTGTCCTGCGGGAGTTTCCTCATTCATTCGTTCCAAATCCATCCAGTTGGTTATTAACCCCCAAAAGTATCTGGGGCTGTAAGAATAACCACAAATGTACTTGATGAGTTGCAAAATATCTTTGATAATGTGCCGGTTGACACTGTTTTTTATGGTAGTACGAAAGCAAGATTGGTGGTATTTATGCAAACGTTTGCTAAGTAGGATTTTATCGAGAAAACGAAATTATGTAACCACATTATATTTATATTTATTATTATATTAATACAAAAAATATATTGTTTTGTAACTGATAACGCTACTTTTGATATTAATTTGATCCATTCTGGCTCATTCTTAACATCAAACCCGTTATTGTATGAAACAAAATTTACGAATCCTTACATGGTTTGTAATCCTACTATTTTCCATCTTGGAAAGCCGAAACATTTTGGCTCAGGAAAAAAAGATTACTGGAAAAGTAACGTCTGCCGTTGATGGAGCTCCAATTCCCGGGGTGAATGTCCAACTCCAAGGTACCAATACCGGTACTGTCACCGATGTAGACGGGCGTTACTCCATTGACGCTGGCGGGTCGGGTGCTGTTTTAGTCATCTCATCCATTGGTTATTTGAAACAAGAAATTACAGTTGGTTCAAGATCAGTAATTGATGTAAGCTTATCGGACGACATTAAAAGTTTAACCGAAGTAGTCGTAACGGGATATGCCTCCCAGCGTAAACAAGATATAACCGGCGCGGTAACCGTCATCAGTCCGAAAGAACTTACAGCGGTACCTGCGGCAAGCGTGACGCAAATGCTGCAAGGACGTGCTGCGGGTGTAACCGTAGGTAATGATAACTCCCCTGGGGGCGGTACCATGGTTCGTGTGCGGGGTTTTGGGTCTATCAACAACAACAGTCCGCTGTATGTAATTGACGGTGTACCTACGCAAGGAACGCTTAACCAACTTAACCCCAACGATATTGAGTCGATGCAGGTACTGAAAGACGCGTCTGCAGCATCTATCTATGGAGCGCGTGCGGCAAATGGAGTTGTCATTATCACAACGAAAAAAGGAAAACCCGGCGAGCCAAGTCTGACTTTTGATTTCTACACGGGGACACAACGACCAGGTAAAATGCTAAACCTACTCAATACCAAAGAATTGGGTGAGTACTTGTATCAATCTGACCTGGGTGCAGGCAAAAATCCATCGGTTACTTCGCCCTCCGTACAATATAAATTCGACGACAAAGGCAATCAAACCATTGCAGATTACATTTACCCCAATGTTTATGGAGAGCTGCCTAGCGGCTATACCTATACCAATAATATAGCAGATCCTAATTTGGGTAAAACCGCTTTTAACATCACCAAAGCCAACAAGGAAGGTACCGACTGGCAAGATGTTATTTTCGACCCCGCCCCTATTTCCAACTATCAAATCGGAGCGAGTGGTGGTTCAAAATCAGCCAAGTATGCCATATCTGCCAACCATTTCAAACAAGATGGGATACTACGGTATACGAAGTATAGAAGATACTCCATTCGCGCCAATACCGAATTCACGAAAGGAAGAATAACCGTGGGAGAAAACCTTACTTTCTCTTATGATGAGCGCCAGGGAATTACCAACAATGACGAAAGTAACCCGATCATGTTCGCGATACGGGTACATCCGATCATTCCCGTATTTGATATTACAGGCGGGCCGAAAGCTTTGGGCGGCGAAAATACATCTGACTATAATGGTTTTGCCGGAAGCCGGGGAAGTAACCTGGGTAATGCGCCTAACCCCTTAGCCAGACTTTATCGCGAAAAAGATAACATCACAAAAGGTACCCACGTATTTGGTAATGCCTATGTAAGCTTAGACATTTTGCCTGGTCTCACCGGTCGTTCCAGCTTTGGGTTGGAGTATAATCAATACAACCGTTCAGAATATTTCCACAGAGATATTGAAGCAGCCGAAGCAAGAAATGCCAACAGCATGAACGTTATTAACAATCTGGACCGTTCCTTTACGTGGTTTAATACTTTGAACTATGCAAAAATTTTTGGCTCGCACAATCTGAATATCTTGGTTGGAACAGAGGCCGTTAAAACCTACGATGCAGGTTTTCAGGCAAGCCGAAGCGGATTCGCTTTTGACGACCTTGACTACCGTTATCTGGACGCCGGTTCTGCTTCCGGTTTATCCAATTCAGGTGCGGGTGCCGTTAGAAGTGCTTTATTTTCTCAATTTGGAAAAATCAACTACGGCTATAAAGACCTGTTCCTGGCTGACTTTACACTACGTCGAGACGGGTCTTCTCGTTTTTCCGAAGCCAACCGATATGGTATTTTCCCCGCATTTTCCTTGGGACTTCGCATGACTGAACTCAATTTCATGAAACCCACCCGCAAGGTAATTGACGATTTGAAACTACGTTTTGGATGGGGTAAAACCGGAAACCAGCTCATTCCGAATGTGTATAATGCCTATACGCTTTATGCTGCTGATCCTCAAAATAACGGATATGATATCAATGGAACAGGAAGCTCCATTGTGGGTGGATTTGACCTGGTTCAATTTGGAAATCAAAATGGTAAATGGGAAACCAACACCTCAACCAATATAGGTATTGATGCCGTTATGCTGAATAACAAACTAGAAATGGTACTGGATTTGTATAGCCGTAAAACGACGGATATGTTAACCCAGATCGCCATTCCACGTACAGCGGGGACAGGAACTATACCTTATACCAATATTGGCGAGGTAACCAACAAAGGCTTCGACATTGGTTTGAACTTCCGCGATAAAAAAGACGATTTTTATTATGCCGTAGGTATCAACTTTGGGCACTACAAAAACAATGTGGTGAAGCTAAACAACGACCCTAATTCTACCATTTTTGGATTTGCTACACGTCTTCCAGCCATGTCTGCAACCAAAGCTGGGCACCCTATCGCAAGCTATTATGGTTATTTTGTAGATGGTGTAATCAAAGATGCAGCCGAAGCCGCAGAGGCTCCTAAATTTGGATCGTATACACGTGAGGGTGTATTTAAATTCCGTGATATCAACGGTGATGGAATCATTACCGCTGCCGACCGGACCATCATTGGAAGTCCACACCCTGATTTCAATTATGGGGTGAACCTCAATGTTGGCTATAAGGCATTTGATCTTGCCGTATTCGGACAAGGTGTACATGGCAATGAAATTTTCAACTACACCAGATATTGGACTGATTTTAACGTATTCCAAGGAAACAGGTCGAAGGACATGCTATACAATTCCTGGAAAAAACCCGGGGATGATGCAAAATTACCTCGCCTCAACTCGGGCGATGCAACCAGCCAACAAGTGTCGTCCTACTTTCTGGAAGATGGGTCGTATTTCAGAATCAAAAATATTCAGTTGACATATACCTTGCCGACCAACTTGCTCAAAAAAGTAAAAATTGGGTCTGCACAAGTATATGTTCAGGGACAAAACCTGTTCACCTTCACCAAGTATACAGGGCTTGATCCGGATATTAACCTTAGAAGATCTGGTAACAACAACGAAGACAAACATCTGGGTGTAGATGAAGGTGCATATCCGGTATCTAAATCTTACATGGTAGGATTACGATTCGGGTTTTAATCATTTGACATTCACTGATATTATATACCATAGCAATGAAAAAATTATCATTAATACTACTTCTGACTGCACTGAGTTTTTCCTGCTCAGACAGCTTTTTCGATCTGAAGCCACAAGGCCGTGCATCGATGGAACAATTGAGCAATAAGAATGGTGTAAATGCACTTTTGATCGGCGCCTATTCGCTGGTTGACGGTGTGGGATCGGGCAATACGGGACGAACCTCTACGGTTTCAAATTACGTTTTTGGTGGTATAGCCAGCGATGATGCCGTAAAAGGAACGGATGCCGGAGATCAGCCCGAACAGTCGTTTATTGAGCAATACAACTGGCTATCGGATAACACTTATTTCCTCGGCAAATGGTGGCACCAATATGATGGCGTTGCTCGTTGCAATGAAGTTATTCAGATTGTAAATGGAGAGCTTGTAAAGGATATGACCGATGCTGAAAAAGCACAGGTGATTGCAGAAGCACGTTTCTTGAGAGGTTTTTTCCATTTTGAAGCCAAGAAAATGTGGAATAAGATCCCTTATATCGATGAAAAAATCTATAAGTCTTCCGATCCTAATTCCACCAAAATCCCAAATACTGAAGATATCTGGCCTAAAATTGAAGAGTACTTCGACTTTGCTGCAAAAACTTTACCCGCGGTTCAGTCGCAGAAAGGAAGAGCAACTCAATGGGCAGCAAAATCTTTCTTGGCTAAAACCTATTTATTTCAGAAAAAATGGGCTCCTGCCAAAGCATTGTTGGATGATGTACTAACCAATTCCGGTAAAAAGCTGGTTGCCAATTATCATGACAACTACCGCACCGCAGGTAATAATAATACTGAATCTATTTTTGAAGTACAGTTTTCGGTGAATGATGGTACAAACGGTAACAATGGAAATGCAGGTGATAACCTCAACTGGCCGTACTCTGCCGGCGCACCAGGACGTGGATGCTGCGGATTTTACCAACCCTCGCACAACCTGGTAAATGCTTTTAAAACTGAAAATGGATTACCTATGATTGGCAATGCTGCGGATGGGTCTGCGGATACCTATAACAAAGTCGACCTCCCAAACGACCAGGGAATTATTTCGTCGGCACCATATACCCTGGATAAAACTGTTCCTGTTGATCCTCGTTTGGACTGGACAGTTGGCCGTAGAGGTGTTAATTTCCTGGACTGGGGACCAATGCCAGGCTCTGCCTGGATCCGTGATCAAGTATATGCGGGACCATTTACAGGCAAAAAGTGGATGTATTATGTAGGAGAAGAAAACAGTACCACGCACTCCACCAGCAGAAGGAATGTCAACAACAATTTCCGCATGATTAAACTTTCCCATGTTTTGCTGTGGTTAGCCGAATGTGAAGTGGAATTAGGAAATCTGGCTGCGGCAGAAGGGTACGTGAATCAAATTCGGAATCGTGCAAAAACAGGATCTGTGCAAGACCCCAACGTGCTTTACAAAATTGAACCCTATACAGCAGGAACTTTTGCATCCAAAGGAGCCGATTTTGCCCGTAATGCTGTACGCATGGAACAACGTCTCGAATTCGCAATGGAGGGACATCGTTTCTTTGATTTGGTTCGCTGGGGTATAGCCGAGAAAGTGCTCAACAAATATGCGCTTGAAGAGGCGGCAACAGGCAAAGAACCATCAGGCCGAACTTTCAGCAAGAGAGGATATATGGTAGGCAAGACGTTTACCGAGAAAAACAATTATTATCCACTACCACAGGATGAAATTCTGAATAGCCAACTGGACGGTAAACCAACCCTTACCCAAAATCCAGGCTACTAAGGATTATTCACCCCTACGCGTAACAAAGCGGCCGGCACAACAACCGGTCGCTTTTGCGTTATATAGATCCATGTACTATGGATTTTTTCGGGTAATGGTCATATCAGCGATTGTATACTTCCCGTCAAAGCCGGTACCCTCTGCAAAATTAAAACTGATGCTTGGATGGCAGGGATTGTGAAATTCGAGCGGATTGGTCGTAAAGGTGGGTTGATTATCTATCCGAATTAACTCCTGGCCGGGTGAGGCAATCAGCAAATTAAACAATGCTTCTTTTCCACGAACGACAAAAATTACATTATGCCTTACACCAACGGGGATGGTGCCAATGAGGTTTTCGGTAGTATAGTCACTCCGAACCAACCGAACCTGTCCTGCTGCATTGATTTTCATACGAGCAATAGGACTTCCACTGCCATCCGATAAATCAGTGATAACTTCTGCATCCGAACCCGTTAGTCTGGCATTATACACAAACCATACCGTTTCGGCTAAATTGCTGGACACGCCTCTAAATTCAAGCCATGTGTTATGCCCCGAAATTCCTCCGGTATTGACCTTTGAAAATTCCAAAGCCTTGATGGTGGAGGTTTCCCATGCCCGTACTTTTAGCCCTGATGCCAGTTCCGGTATATACTCAATACGATCACCGGTTGGCGCACCTGCCAAATCATGTGCCGGGCCAAGCGATAAATCGTTAAACCGGGCTTTAAGAATGGTACTTGTGGTACAAGACGACACCCCAAAAGCAACCGCTATCATACCAATAATTCCATACATCGTTTTCATAGCATATGTGTTTTAGTGTAAAACAAATATATTCTATACAACGTCTGTTTTTTAGCGTAATCCTACCTCTTTATAACAAGTATTAATACCTGAATATCAATTGTTTAAACAAAAAAAGTCGATCCATTGCTGCATCGACTTCAAACCTAAAAGGTATTCGTTCTTATTTTCTATAATCCAGAGCAGGCTTTCGATCTCCTACCATGGCGTTGTACTTAAAGTTCGTTCCTCTGGCCTTTTGCCATTCGGTCTGTGCCTCTTTTATCAGTACCGGATTCTTGATTAAATCTATGGCCGTAAGCGCCAACGTTTTAGCGGCCACCATCATTCCTTTTGCTCCTACACTCATTCCGCCAGCCGCCACCGCTTGCCAGCTATGCATGGGCGTACCGGGCACCCAGGTAGCCACGGTTAATCCCACGGTCGGCACAGCCCAACTCACATTGCCCACATCTGTAGACCCTCCCAAGGGATCAGGTTCGTCCGTATATCGGGTTAACTGATCGGCCTGAATGTATGTAGGTGTTTCTTTCCCTTCAACGCGTAAGGTTGGATTCATTTTTTCAGCAAATGCAACTTCGGATTCACTATACTTCACCCCACCAACGGCTTCCAGATTTTTGTTCATGATCTTTGCCAGTGATTGAATAGGCAATATATCGTATGCCCCACCGGTAATTTCTACCTCCACTGTCGTACCCGTACCCAATGCTGCACCTTTGGCAGCATCTAGAATCCGGCTCCATACGTCACGCAGCACCTCACGCTTTGGATGTCTCGCATAGTAATATACCTCAGCAAATGCCGGAACCACATTGGGAGCTTCCCCACCCCGGGTAATCACATAATGTATACGGGTTTCCTGAGG
Source organism: uncultured Dyadobacter sp. (assembly GCA_937880795.1). GTDB lineage: Bacteria > Bacteroidota > Bacteroidia > Cytophagales > Spirosomataceae > Dyadobacter. Next base: position 7,126 of record CALGRQ010000492.1, read on the forward strand.
AACATGCTCCCGCATCATATTGACCATGTTATTCATAGCTTCGACACCATCCAGCGCCGATCTACCGCGTTCGGGCGCACCGGCAGCATGCGCTGAAACACCTTTGAAACGTATCTTTCCGGAAATATTAGCGAGCGAGCTCATCGAATTCGCGCTATTCCGGTCGGATGGGTGCCAATGTAATACAATATCAGAATCGTTAAAGGCACCTTCACGCACCATATACACTTTACCGGATCCACCTTCCTCGGCTGGGCAACCCATTAGTTTGACCGTTCCAGATTGACCACTTTTTTTAAGCCAATCTTTTACAGCAATAGCAGCTGCCGACGAGCCGGTTCCAAACAAATGATGTCCACAGGCATGACCCGCTTTCTGGCCTTCAATAATTTTACGTTCGGCCACAGCTTCCTGTGCCATACCTGGAAGTGCATCAAATTCAGCCAAAATACTAATCACCGGTTTTCCACTTCCATAACTAGCAACAAAAGCAGTGGGTATCCCCGCAACACCATTTTGAACTGTAAAACCTTCTTTTTTCAATTCTTCCTGCAACAGCTCCGAACTCTTATATTCCTGAAAACCGACCTCCGCAAATTCCCAGATTTTATGGGCAACATCCGCATAGTGGTCCTTTTTCTGATCCAAGAGATTCACAATCGCCTTTTGTTCTGCGGCAGCTTTCTTATCCTGCCCCAAAACGGTATAGATCGTTGCATGTAGTAATACAAGAGAGGTAAATGTAATTTTTTTCATAGATCTTCAGGAATAGGAATTATAGGAAACGTGAAGGTATTATATACTATATCTTTTTTCAGCATTTGAATGATTATTTTCACCGCTTCCATGTCAAACATATACAACAGTGACGGTTTAAAACTGGCACTTATCCATCTCATTTAGTACGTTTGTAGTATCAAATGAAAACCAATATGAAAATTAAAAACGAAACCGACTACGAGAAAGCGTCTGACCGTGCCGATGAAATATTCAGAGCGAAAAAGGGTACACCGGAGCATGCCGAATTACAGGAACTGCTTAAAGCCCTTAAAGAGTATGAAGATGACTTCATACAAATGCTGAAAGATCATGAATAATATACCCCTAGCGTAACTGAACGGTTAAACCTTCAATTTTCTCGCAACGTGATATAAATCGTTCGGTTTGAGAGGTTCTTACTTCCACAACCATTTTACATTCCATTTCAAAAACCTGGTCGAGAATGGGTAATTCCATCTCCTTTACAATGCGCATGACGTCGTTCATCTGTATATAGGCAAATCCCAATTCGTAATGGTTGACAAAATGCCGAACTACGATTTCCGCTTCGTCCAGCGCATTTTCTGTCGCAGTTTTATACGCATTGATCAATCCGGGAACGCCTAATAAAGTACCCCCAAAATAACGTACAACAACCACCAGAATATTGGTCACATCTCTGGAATAAAGGGTATTCAAGATCGGCCTGCCGGCTGTTCCTGAGGGTTCGCCATCATCACTCATTCGATACACCATTCTGTCGAGGCCGAAACGATAAGCATAACAATGATGTACCGCCTTGGGATGAAGCTCTCTAAGTGCAAGAAGATGCTCCTTCACATCGCCCTCCGTTAAAACCGGGTAGGCAAAACAAAAAAACTTACTTCCCTTATCCTTAAAAAAACCTTCTACCGGATTCGCAATGGTCTGGTAACTATCGTTAAATAACACGTTTCGTACGTTTTTTAAATTGTTTTAAATATAGGGCATAGGCCAATGCCGCGGCGGCAAATCCTGCCATGCAAAGAAATACAAAGGAAAGATTCTCCCGTTTGTTGGCGAACAGGGCTGCCGATAAAAAAGCCCCTAATCCAATCCCGG
>CALGRQ010000493.1 GCA_937880795.1 uncultured Dyadobacter sp.
GCGATGATGGCGACCGCCAGGCCGAACCCGTAGAGGAGGGTCAGCATCCCGCTGCAGGTGAGCGCAACGAGCCCCGCGATGAGAGCGGTCGCGATGAGGCTGTCCCGCGCAACGCCAGCGATAGCCGCCCCGATCGTGAGCAGAATCAGCACGACCGCGGCGATGGAAGGGCGCCAGGCTCTTCAAAGAAGGCAAAATCAAGTATATCATTCTCAGCGGCAACAACGACTCCCAATATTATAACGAGCCCCTTGACATGAAAAAGGCGTTATTAAATCTTGGTGTTCGCGAAAATGTGATGACATTGGATTATGCCGGCTTCCGAACCTTCGATTCAATTGTTAGGTGTAAGTTGGTTTTTAATCAAGATAATTTCACCGTAATTTCCCAAAATTTCCATAATGCCAGGGCGTTGTACATTGCACGCCATGAAGGTATTACAGCCATTTCTTTTGCTGCCCAGGATGTTCCGGATGGCTATTCCTTACGTACATTAATAAGGGAATATCTGGCTCGTCCCAAAGCAGTTTTAGATGTTCATATTCTGAGACCAAATGCCGATGTGACGTCTAACAACGAAATAAAAAAAGTGGAAAGAGTGCGATAGATTACATTATTTCGCCGGTCATGATAGCTACATGAATAAAGCCATACTTGTTCTGCTATTCATTTTGGCAGGAACACTACAGACAGCTTATTCGCAAACCACCTTTACAATTAGGGGGCGCATTACTGACGCATCTACCGGCGATCCTATACCTTTTGCCAACGTGGCTTTAAAATCCACCACCCTGGGAACCACTTCTAACTTCGACGGCATTTACCTTATCAAATTCACTCCTCCCGCAGACTCCCTTGCAGCTACCTATGTAGGTTATAAAAGTCGAAGCAAGCCCATAAAACCTAACATATCCGACCAAATCATTGATATACAGCTATCGCCCGGAGAAACGCAATTGCGGGAAGTCAAGATATTTGCTGGAGAAAATCCGGCTTACGCTATTTTAAGAAAAATTGTTGCTGCAAAAAAAAACAACAATCCTGAAAACGTTTCCGCCTATGAATACCAAAGCTATAATAAGATCCAGATTGATATAGACAATCTTTCGGAAAAAGTTAGAAGAAACCGCGCAGTGAATAAGATGGCGCACATCGTGGAACAGTATGACGAAATTAAAGGAGAAAATGGAGAAACAGTCATTCCGATTTTCATATCCGAATCGGTGTCAAATGTTTATTTCAGAAACAACCCCAGAAAAAAGAAAGAGATCATACAAAAAACCAAAGTATCCGGTGTAGGCCTTACCGATGGAAGTTTGGTTTCACAAGTGGCTGGATCATCCTTTCAACAATATAACTTCTACAATAATTGGCTGAACATACTTGAAAAGGATTTTGTATCGCCCATTGCTGACAGCTGGAAAATCAATTATGAATATTACCTCGCCGACAGTATCGCTAACGGAGATATTTTTGATTATCACATCGACTTTGGACCGCGGAGAGAACAGGATCTAGCATTTACAGGCTCCTTCTGGGTGGATGGAGAAACTTTTTCCATCACCCAAATAGAAGCCAACATTGATAAAAAGGCCAACCTGAATTTTATCGAAAAAATAAAAGTTCAGCAATCGTATACGTTGAATGATTCCTCCAAAAGGTGGGTGCCGGAAAAGACGAGGGTAATGATAGATGTGGATGAACCTACCCGACAAACAGCCGGAATGCTGCTTAAGATTTATTCCTCCAACTCAAATTATATCATTGGTCATCCACAAAACCATGAATTTTACGATACAGGCATTGAGTTGAGTGAAAAATATCTAAAACATGACTCCACCTACTGGGCTAAAAACAGGCCTGAATCCCTCACTTCTTCTGAAATACTTTCATTCCAACTTGTAGATTCACTGAAAGCGATACCGGTTGTTAAAACCTATACCGAGCTCCTCAACATATTTGTAAATGGGCACAAAAAACTGGATAAGTGGAATGTCGACCTTGGACCATACTTATTTTTATATGCTTATAATGCTGTGGAAGGGCATCGGCTAAGACTGGGTTTCAGAACGGATCCAGGATTTAGCAGGAAATGGATTTTTAACGGATATGGCGCATACGGCACCCGTGACAAAGCCTTTAAGTATGGTGCCGGAATGGATCGCATTCTATCCCGTAAACCTTGGACCATAACGGGTATTTCCTACGCCAAAGATTTGGAAAGACTCGGCGTTTCAGCAGAAACCATTGGCCCTAACTCCATGTTCGGGGCTTTTTCCAGATTTGGTGCATTTCGTCGTGCCTATTGGCAAGAGGACATTTCAGCCTATTTCAAGCGCGAAATAACAAAAGGAGTTACTGCCAGTATACAGGTAAAACACCGCAGCTTTAAGCCCCTTTTTCCATTTGCATTTAAGTCTAATCCAGATATAGGGGAACATTCTCCAATAAAAAGTGACTACGATGTAACTGAGTTTAACTTTGAAACCCGCCTGGCAAGAAGAGAAACGTTCCTACAAAATGATAATGAGCGTATCAGTATGGGTAACGGGAATTCTCCCGCCTTTACATTCCGATATACATTGGGGATAAAAAACTTACTGGGAGGAGATTTTAATTATCACAAATTATCATTTCAGGTAAAGCAAAGCTTCCGTCTTGGGATTTTAGGCCGTACCCGTTATAATCTTACGCTGGGATACATCCCTTCTACCCTTCCGTACCCCCTGCTCTATACCCCACTCGGCAACGAGTCACTATTCTACGCCGAGAATGCATTCAATACCATGAAATATTTTGAATTTATCAGCGACAGATATGTGGTTCTTCGTGCCGAACACAATTTCGAAGGGCTCCTTCTCAACCGTATTCCATTAGTCAGGAAACTAAAATGGCGCATGTTGGCGACGGGGAAGTTGTTTTATGGCAGTATAAGCAGCAGCAACCTAAGCCTGACTCCGTCCACCGATGCCCAGGGAAACAGCATTCCTACATTTAATCAGTTAAACCATATCCCTTATATCGAACTAGGTTATGGCATTAATAATATTTTTAAGGCGGGCCGGATCGATTTTATTCACCGGCTCACCTATCTAAATAACCCCAATGCAACTCCCTTTTCAATCAAAATGTCGTTTTGGTTTAATCTCTAACCTACGTCAGGGAATAACCATCACATCTTTTAACGAATAAGTAAGATGCACTGAATCTCCAACCTCCACATCCTTTCTATTTCTATAAAAAGACAATACGCCCTGCTTATTACGGCAACTTATTTCCCAATGATTGCCATGAAAACGAATGGTTTCAACCTTGCCCAACCATTTACTCTTTTCCGGATTTTTGGTTATTTTAATCTTTTCGGGACGAATAAATTGTTTCTTCCCAGCCGCCTCATCGCCCAACCAATTGATATCACCTGTAAGCTCTGCTACATAACTATTTATCGGATGGCTATATATTTCTTGTGGAGTCCCGTATTGAATAATCTTTCCATTTCTTAATACAGCGATACGATCCGACCATGCCAGGGCATCAGGCGCCTCGTGCGTAACGAATATGCAACTCATCTTTTGCTTTTTTCTGAGCGCCTCAATCGCATCAGCGAGTACTCTCCGGTTGTGATTGTCAAGATGCGCAAAGGGTTCATCCAAAAGCAATACATCTGGCTGTTCTGCCAGTGACTTTGCGATGGCAGTCCGTTGCTTCTCTCCTCCCGACAATGTTTTGGCCTTTTGATTACGAACTGTATTGAGTCCCGTAATCTCCAATAATTCTGCAACCCGTTCCGTCCTATAAGCCGGCTCATAAAATCGTAACGAATAGGAAATATTCTCTTCAACAGTCTGATTGGGAAAAAGCTCAAATTCCTGATGAATCAGCTTTATAGATTCATGTCCCGCAATGAGCGCATTGCTAACCAATGGCAACGCCTTTTCTTTAAACTGAACCTCACCCGAATCAGCGTCTTGAAATCTTCCCAAAATACGCAACAAGGTGCTTTTACCGGAGCCACTTTCTCCCAAAATTCCTAACCACTGTCCTTCGGCAAGATCAATGTTGATGTCTGAAAGAACCGGGGTCTCTCCATACGCCTTTGAAACGGATACCGACCTGAGCAAATATGATTGTTTTTTCATATCACGCCCAAATCACTTTATTTTCAATGGGAGTTCTTCTGGCCGCAGTTTCAGGAGCCTGATGATATCCCATGAAAAACATTCCAAGACATTTTTGATTTTCAGGTAATTCAAGATACTCGCCAAGCAAATCCAAAACTCCCGGCGAACTCCAATATGCTCCTATATCATGAGCCGTTGCCGTAAGCCACATATTTTGTACAGCACAAGCCACTGCAGCTACTTCCTCCCACTCCGGTACTTTGTCTGTATGCACTTCCATATTAATCACAATCACGCAATCAGACTTCATCACTTTCTCACCCGCCGCCTCATATCGGGCCTGCGAAAATGCTTCCGGAGCCGTGATAGATTTATAACGCTCCATAAAAAAATGGGCTAGTTTCTGACGACTGTCTCCTCTGAACACCATAAATCGCCAAGGTTCGGTAAGGCGGTGCGTAGGGGCATAATTCGCATTTTCCAATATCGTCTCGATAATTTCAACAGGAATTTCCTTTTGAATATAACTGGGAGGAAAAATACTCCTGCGACCGCGTATGGTTTTATTGATTATTTCTGCTGTATTTTCCATATATTTTTTAACTCAACATATTCCTCAAATTGTAAAGCTAAGAAATTTAATGAAAGACGGCCCCCAAAACCCTTGGATACGAAGCAGGAAGGTATTTTTCGTTTATAAGCTTAATTCGCCAGCGATTTGATATGTATACCGTTGACCACGAAATTTGCAGTGGGTCTATCAAAATATTCTAAATTGCAATGCAAATTCTACTTAACCAACCACATTCTACCCAATGCTTGTAACTACTACCCCAAATGTTGAAGGAAAAAGAATCGTAAAATACATTGGTCTTGTTAACGGAGAAGCCATTATAGGCGCCAATGTTATGAAAGATGTACTCGCTAAAATTACAGATATCGTCGGTGGACGCTCAGGCTCCTACGAACAGGGTTTACGCGAAGCTAAAAGTATAGCACTTCGGGAAATGATGGATCAGGCACAGCGCCTGGGAGCAAATGCGATTATTGGTGTTGACCTGGACTTTGAAACTATAGGAAACAACGGTTCCATGCTGATGGTAAGCTCCAACGGAACCGCTGTCGTTGTTGAATAGTGTAGATACAATTCGATTAAAAAATTTCTCTCGCAATTTGTTCTACATTATCGGATTTTCCCATCGTATAAAAGTGCAAAACAGGAGCGCCATATTCGATTAATTCTTTACACTGTTGTACGCTCCATTCTACTCCAACCTGGCGAATTTCCTTGTCATTAGCACATTGGGAGGCCGCCTTCACAAGATCCGATGGGAATTCAAGGTGAAATATATTTGCCAGCAAGGTCAGTTGCTTTTTGGTTGCCAATGGTTTTAAACCAGGTATAATGGGGACAGTAATGCCCTCCGCACGGCATCTATCTACGAAACGAAAATATTTATCGTTGTCGAAAAACATTTGGGTGACGATATAGTTAGCCCCCAGTTCCAGTTTTTTGCGTAAATACTCAAAATCAGTATCCAAACTTATAGCATCAATATGCTTTTCGGGATAGCCTGCAACACCTATACAAAAATCGGTTGGGGTTGATTCTGTTTCGGCATTTAACAATATTCCTTTATTCATCCGGTCTACCTGCGTCACTAGTTCAGAAGCATATGTGTGCCCATCCTTTTTAGCATGAAACACACCAGCGGATTTTTCCGGATCACCACGCAGTACCAAGACATTATCAATCCCAAGATAATGCAGGTCAAAAAGCACATCTTCGGTTTCTTCCCTGGTAAAACCTCCGCAGATTACGTGAGGTACAGCATCAACATGGAATCTTTCCATGAGTCTCGCACATATACCCACCGTTCCCGGGCGTTTACGAACCGGTATGCGTTCGATCACACCATTGTCTCCTACTCTATCAATGAGTTCTTCCCGGTGATAAGTCACATCAACAAATGGCGGCTTAAATTCCATCAATGGAGCTATTGAATTAAATAACTCGTTAATATTCTGACCTTTTACCGGCGGTATAATCTCAATGGAAAACAAGGTTTTACCCTTTGCCTGTTCAATAAACTCAGTGACCTTAGTCATGTTCGATGAAGATACTTTAAATAATGATGTACAAATGAACAGCATTTAGGTTTTCGAACCAATATAGAAAACACAAAAAAATGGCTTACCGCATTACAGTAAGCCATTCCACGTAAACCCTCCTCTATCAGTGTTCGTCAAAACTGTTGGTTGGTGTTCTAACAGGGCGTCAGATCCAAGCCAACAATTTGCTTGACTGAATACTAATAACTAAAATTCTGTGCCAAAGTATTAAACATATTCGAAATTCACAATACCAAAGTGTAAATAACCTTTTTTTTGTAGTTATATTACTACACAAAAGTAGCAAAATCCATAAATCATTCTATTTGCAAGAAATATTAAAAATAATAAGTGTTTAATATTTCGCCATTAAAGGGAAAAGGTTCCTCAATTTGTTACTATTCGTAAATTACCTTTCGTCCTTCGAATAGCGTGTCATTTCTATATGTTCAATCTTATCTTCCAGATATATGTCGCTGGTTTTTTCAAAACCGAATGACTCGTAAAATTTTTTCAAATAGAGTTGTGCGCCTATCCGGATATTGACTATCCCATACTCCGCTTCAACCCTGGCTATTGAAAAATGTAATAATTCTATGCCCAAACCTATACCCCGCCCTTTGGCCGAAACAACAATACGCCCAATGGCTGGAAATTCATAAGAAACACCGGGCGGAACGATTCGGGAGTAGGCAAGAAGATCTCCATCCTTATATCCCAATAAGTGCTTGCATTTGAAATCCTTGTTATCCGGATCTAAATAATTACAGCCCTGCTCTACAACAAAAATCTCACTGCGTAAGCGCAGTAGCTGATACAATTCAATGTTTGTTAATGCGTCGAAATCCTTAACAATCCAGTTGAGCTTCAAATCCATATTAAAACAATTTAGTACTTAAAGACGATGATTTTTGCCTGATTTAGTCTCACTTTTATAAATTTGCAGCATAATTAATGATAGTGACATTATAACACAAATAATGGTTGTGGGCTAATGCATAACAAGTTGTTAATTTTTGATAATTAAATTTCGGATAAACCACAGTAAATCAAGCAAACATAATGGGAAGAGCCTTTGAATACAGGAAAGCGCGGATGTTTAAGCGTTGGGACAAAATGGCCAAAACATTTACAAGAATAGGTAAAGACATCGTTCTGGCCGTTAAAAGCGGGACCGCTGATCCTAACACCAATGCAAGGCTTCGCGTACTTCTCCAAAATGCACGGGCTGCAAACATGCCAAAAGATACCATTGAGCGAGCTATAAAAAGAGCTACTTCAAAGGATCAAGACGATTACAAAGAAATGGTATACGAGGGGTACGGACCACATGGTGTTGCCATTTTGGTGGAAAGTACTACGGACAACCCAACCCGTACCGTAGCCAACGTACGCAGTTACTTTAACAAATTGGGCGGTAGCTTGGGTACCATGGGCATGCTCGACTTCATCTTTGATCGTAAATGTATTTTCAAGATCAAGAATGACGGATCCAAGGATGTAGAAGAGCTAGAATTGGAACTGATTGATTTCGGAGGTGAAGAAGTCTTCCTGGACGAAGAAACAAACCTGATCAACATATATGGTGAGTTTAGCGCATTCGGAACGTTGCAGCATTATCTGGAAGAAAACGGATTCGAAATTATTGAAGCAGATTTCGAACGCATCCCGAACGATACGAAAAAACTTACGGATGAAGAGGTCGCAGAAGTCGAAAAATTGATTGAGAAAATCGAAGACGACGACGACGTTCAACGCGTTTACCACAACATGGGTTAATGATCAATATCACATTAACCCGATAATGGTGTGCTCCTTGTTCTGAAAACGAAAAGTATCAGACTGATTTTTCCCCAATAAGGACATTCCAACCGGAGATGAAGATGAAACTGCAATGACGGTTTCATCTTCAAACTTCAAAACGCCCAAACTAACCGATATAAAGAACCACCCAGCGGTGGTTTTCATTAATGACCCTACTGCACCGCGCACAGGTACCGCTGTATTACCAATCCTTTCCAGTACTGTGCGCTCCAATCTAAATTGTTCATATTGCTTGGCGTGCATGTTACGATCCAACTGCCCCATAGACCGTGACGTCTCATATTTATCACCCATCGAACTTTTCCCTTGATCGTTGGCTGACTCTTGCGCTGCCTCCATGGCTTCCCACGCCACCTGCATTTTTTCTTCCAACAATGTTTTTACATATAGTACCAATGCATCCTTATTCATCCAATCGTTTCATTAATAAGTAATCCTAATTTTACTTAACGGGTCTATGTAACGCTCGTCAATATTTTTTTAAAGATACACCCGATTATCGGATGCTGCCAACTCACATAGGGATGGTATAGACTGTCCGCATCTTAACTAATTCTGCGAAGTATAAAATTTCATAAAATAGATCCTATTTTAAATCTATATACCCGGCAAGGTTCACTGTTTAGTCAAATTTTTGTTACCCAAAACTGCCAGAAATAACCGTATAGATATCAATCGCTTACATTTTTATACTTCAAGAAGTTCATTTTTATTCCGCAAGAAAATCCAATTTCGATTTTCACATTCCCCCATCCTTACTATCTTTGCCAAACTTCTTGAAAATAAGCGATAACAAAGCTTTCAGTTCGGCACTTACTTGGCATTAAAAACCTGAACGAAAATGATATTCACACAATTTTAGAGACTGCTACTCAATTTAAGGAAGTCATCAATCGCCCTATTAAGAAAGTCCCTTCCCTTCGGGATATTA
>CALGRQ010000494.1 GCA_937880795.1 uncultured Dyadobacter sp.
GCATAACGATGAAGATACCCAATATCGTTTGTCCGAAAATTCTCTTCTTTCTCCGTGAACAACCTGAACGAAACATACACCCTCGCCTTCAAAAAAGGCTGTTTGCACCGAATCCGACAAACGATATTGGGTATCTTCATCGTTATGCTTCACAGCTGCTCGGTCAATTAATATATACAGTTGATTACCAGCCTGGCTATATTTTTCCGGCGTTTCGATAACGTCTTCTATATTGGCAACTTCCTCGTTAATCATTATCCGGTTATAGCCCTTCGAGAGTAGCACCGACAATTCTTCTACCTGTGTGCGTCCCTCACGGAAAAGCAAAGGAGCAATGATAAGGACTCTTTCTCCCTCTGGTCGATCCAGAATGAAGTTCACCACATCTGTAACAGTATCTTTCTTCACCAGTTCTCCGGAAACCGGAGAATAAGTATGCCCAATACGTGCGAAAAGTAATTTCAGGTAATCATATATTTCAGTAGAGGTACCTACGGTAGACCGTGGGTTTCGCGTATTTACCTTTTGCTCAATGGCAATAGCCGGCGAAATACCTTTTATATATTCCACTTCCGGTTTTTCCATTCTACCCAAAAACTGACGTGCGTAGCTGCTCAAACTCTCCACATACATACGCTGTCCCTCTGCAAACAGGGTATCAAAAGCCAATGACGACTTTCCCGAACCAGAAAGTCCGGTCACCACCACCAATTTGTTTCGGGGAATGGCAACATCTACATTCTTGAGGTTGTTTACACGTGCACCTTTGATAAGAATATGTTGTCTGGGATCAAGTTCATCAAACTGGGCAGTTTCAATCCGTGGCACTGGTAATTGGATCATAAATCTGAAAAATATGCGGGTGGTGTATAATACCCCGATCTAAGAGTAAACCTAAAATTCGGCTATTTAGTTTGGGTTTGCAAACCCGAGTCGAACCTTACAGCTATCGGCAATGTCGTAATTATGGGTAAAATTTCATGTATTGAATTTTTTGATAGTATATCAATTCTTCAATTCTTATAAAAACTGTACTTCTATTGCAAAAAACAAGTTCTAAGCTTTTTGTAATCAAAAACGAACATCAGCCGATGTTGTAAACAGCATCCCTTTTCCAGCAGCTTCTTCAAAAATGGGATCGGCCAGGTGTCCCCAGTTGGTTACGTCCGACATACAGTCGGTGAGCACTACCACTTTGGGTATAAGATGCGGTGCCAGCTTTACAATTTGTTTAATACTGGTAGCCACGCAATGCGAACGGGCCTCGCCTGCAATAAAAATACGGTCAAACGTATTCAGTTCTGCCAAAAATGCGTCGTCGGTATGCGTTTCAGGAGCATTTTCTATGGGAACCTGTGCCTGAAACACCCCAAAATGCTCGGTTAGTCGGTTTGTTCCCTTTACCACGGCCTTATATTCTTGGCCGGTACGGTGCGTCCATGCCAATAGTGCGGTCAATATGGTATCGTCTAGTGCCGCGCCTTTTGAACCAATAAGGCAATGTTCTGGCCATATAAAATGCTGAAATTCTCCTTGACTTTCCAGCGTTTTTAAGTAGTTCATCACGAATTCTTTATCGTATCGAGGTATCCACTTCCCATCTGAAACCGACTTACTGCTAATTAGTGTAAAAGGGGCGACCGAGTTTCCATTAGGATCTTCCCAAAACAACGGATGTGCAATGTCGAGCACATGATGGGTGTCGAGGGTTACATAAATTCCGCGAAGCTGATCACCATGGATGGCAATGAGTTGGGCTATTCTTTCGACATCTTTTTCTGCACCGGGCACAAATAATGCACCATTGGGATTGCAGAAATCATATTGGGCGTCAATAATGAGTAAAGCAGTATCAGGGTTTTGGGTTGTGCTCATAATGGTCCTAAATCAGTATTTTAAGTATGTTTTATTCCCACGTCGTTGGGATTTCCATTTGTCGGGCATACATTTTAGAACAAAGGCTATGAACCAGCCCCAACATGGTGTTGGTATCCTTTGCATAATCGAACCGATAGTCCTCATCCAGTTTATGGAGGCCGTTCAGTATGGTTTGAGCTTTTTTTGCGATATACAGGGCGCAAGTATCTGCTTTGGATGAATAAGTTTTCAGAATTCCCTGATAGGTTTCCAAAAAAGTGTTCAGCAAAAACAAATTAAGCTCCACAGCTCCAATTTTATCCTTGGTTACTTTGACATGATAGCTAATATCTCCACTCAGATTTCGCATGTCCATCAGGACCCAGCCCGGTGTATTCTGATTGAATTTGGAAGTTCTGACAATTCGATTCATAATCTCCTCTCTACGTTCCGGTATGGTTGCCGAATCTTCAAGTAATTCAAAATGTAACCGATCTGTAAGGGTCTTATCCTTGGTGATTAGTCTTAAAAGTAATTTATCCTTTTCTTTTACAGGCATTTGAATGATAGCCTTTTTGAGCTGATCTGGTAAAGCCATAAGTGAATTTGCTGATTATGATCCGGGATTATATAATTCGGATATTTTATGAAGAAACAATATGGATACAAAAATATTACATCATGAGTCAATATACTCCTGCCTGGGTTAGATTAAGATTTTCGGAGGCAAAATTTCCCGCAAAAAAATATTGTGACAGCCCTATTTTCGCGAATAATAAGATTGTAGAATAACATAAAAAGGATGTATTCCGTTGGATAAAAGAGAAGTTAACATGTATGGAAAGACTCTCATAACTGTTAACTTGCATTGTTTTTAATTAAAAAGTCTATATACACATTATGGTTTCAGTGGCTATGTGCACCTACAACGGGGCGAAGTATCTACCTCAGCAGTTGGAAAGCATTGCTAATCAAACTCTTCCCGTAAATGAGCTCATTGTTTGTGATGACCGCTCAACGGATGACACCATTGAGGTGATCAAGACATTTGCCCAAAATGCCTCATTTTCAGTGACTGTACACGTAAATGAAGTGAATTTGGGATCTACTAAAAACTTCGAAAAGTGCCTCAATCTTTGTAGTGGCGATGTGATTTTCCTTTGCGACCAGGATGATGCCTGGCGTGAAGATAAAGTTGCGAAGCAATTAGCATATCTGAACAAACATCCCGAAAAGGACGCCGTTTTTTCGGACGCCATGATGATAGACGACGACTCCAAGGCGCTTGGTCGTACCATTTGGGAGGAAATCGAGTTTAATGACATCATGCAGCGGAAATGGATGGATGGTAAAGCGCATGAAATTCTTTTTAACGGATTTGTTGTAACCGGCGCTACTTTGGCTATAAGAAAGTCGAGCCTATCGCGTTTAATGCCGTTTCCTACTCATGTAGCCGACCTCATTCACGACGCATGGATGGCTATGGTGCTAAGTTTGGAGGATAAGATCGGTTTCATTGCAGAAAACTTAATTTCATACCGTCGTCATGAAAGTCAGCAGGTAGGATTTGGCAGTAAAATTGAACATGTGGGGCTGACCGACCGCTTCAACCGGCCACGTGAAGAAAAGCTTCTTCCAATTAGAGAAAAGGCAGATCGGCTCAATGGTATGTATAAGCTGTTGAGAGATCTCTCATTTGTACCTCGCGAAAAGCTGATCAAATTGTATTTGGCTCAAAATCATTTTTACAGACGTGCGTCGCTTCCCGAAAATCGAATTTTAAGAATTTCACCGGTATTACAGCACGTGGTGAAGGGTTATTATAATTTCAGCAGTAAGGATTGGTGGCTTCCTGCTATTGGAGATATTGTGGAGTAAAATACATGCAGTGAAAAATCATACCGTTAACCCCTCCGTTTCCATCGTAATCCCGATTTATCAGGCCGCACTGTCTGATGCCGAAAAGGCGTCGTTGGATCAATGTATGCAGGTTTTGGGGCACTATCCAATCAATATTGTGAAACCCCGCAGTTTGGATTTGACCAAAATCAAAGCTGCATATCCTTCCGTAAATTTTGTTTCTTTTGACGATGCTTATTTTACGGGTACGGCTGGTTATAATAAACTGCTTATTTCTCTGGATTTCTACAAAGCGTTTCTAGCATATGAGTATATACTCATTTACCAGCTTGACGCTTATGTTTTTAAGGATGACCTGGTCGCCTGGTGTAATGCAGGTTATGACTATATAGGAGCTCCTTCACTTCACGACCCGCAATACGATGCATTGCCTGCATCGTCACAGGGCAAATTTGCCGAAGCACTCGGGGGTAATCGCATCGTGCTAAATGGTGGGTTATCGCTACGGAAAATTCCTGCATTGATTCGATATCTTAAGATTTATAACTTTTTTTATCCTGCATGGTTGGGTAATGAGGACATGCTTTTTTCGCAGGAGGCTACGAGGCTCATTCCTATGAAGCTATTTCTGCGAACGCCCAAGTGGCAAGAGGCGTTGCGTTTTTCTTTCGAGAAGAGCCCTGCTGCTTCCTTTGAAATTACGGACCACGAGCTTCCTTTTGCTTGCCATGCATGGGAACGCTATGATCCGGCATTTTGGACGCCCTATATCTTAAGCAAAGAGTAATAAGACTTTAACAATTTTTAACAAACTATACCCGACGGAAGTACGTTCTTGCAGATATTTGTATTAATAACTAAATATCGACATGAACTTTAAATCGCTTTTGGTAGCCCTATTTGCCATTGGCCTTTCAATCAGCAAATCATTAGGCCAAATTACAGACAGCCCAAGAATAGACGAGCAGTCGGCTGAATACGTAAAAATTAAAAGGGTAGAACTTACTGATCAGTATACCATCATTTATCTTCAGTTTAATGATCGAAGTTCGCGTGCAGATGACACGTATCCGAGAAATTTTCCGGGAGACATCATTCCGCCACGGAATTCCCAAACCCAAGCCAGTACCATTTGGCTGGATCCGGAAACTCGTCTATATAAGCCTGGTGAAGTCAATAATAAATTCAGACTGATAAAAGCAGAAAACATCCCGACCTCCAAGGTTAGGAAGGTAACTCCTGGTGAAAGGGTCGATTTTGTTGCGTATTTTGAACGGCTATCTCCGGGAATCGAGGTATTCGACTTTTATGAAGGAAGAAGTCAACAAGGGCAACAATCCTGGAATTTCTATGGCGTTCATATTCGCAATCCGTTGAAAAGAGACGAGAATAAAACCCCTAAGACGTTACCCAAAGCTATACCAGCCGAAACAAATCCTGCGCCGGTAGAAAGTAGCAAGCCAAGTGAAAAGATTATACCTCGGATCGAAGAGGCTCAGTTTGCGATTGTAAAGGGAACCGTATTTGATGCCAAAACCAAGCAACCTATTGCGGCTCAGATAGCATATCAGGAAGAGGGCGATTCATTGCAAATGAATTCGTCGTCAGGAAAGTTTCGCATTGGTATGAATCCGAAACAACGATATAATCTGCGGGTGACGTCCAAAGGATATTATGGAGCGAGTACCGAAGTGTCTCCTGTGGATTCTATTGGGAAAGTGACTTTTACCAGAGATATATATTTAACGCCTCTTTCAGTTGGTGAGACCATCGCGCTTTCAAATATCTATTTTGAAACTTCCAAATTTGATTTACTACCAGAGTCCTTTCAGGAACTGAACGAACTTGTTCAAATGATGAAGGATAATGCCGAAATTAAAATCAGAGTAGAAGGCCATACCGATAATATAGGTGACCGGGATAAGAATATAGAGCTCTCACGGAAACGTGCCGAAGCTGTTCGTGATTATTTGATTAAGAACGGCATTCATGCAGAACGTATAGAAGCCAAAGGTTTTGGCGCAACCCGCCTGATTACAAAGTCTGGAACAGACGAAGAAAGACGTAAAAACAGACGGGTAGAGTTTGTAATTACGGGCAAATAATTTGAAGTTTTACAGTTTTTAGTGTTGGTATGACGTTCGCAAATGCCAACATTTTACTTTCCACTAAAAACTGTAAACTCAAAAAAGCTATCTCGCTTTGATAATATTCGTGAATTCGCGCGATTTTAGAGAAGCACCTCCCACAAGTCCACCGTCGATATCTGGTGATGCGAAAAGTTCGTCAGCGCTGGCTGCTGTTACACTACCTCCGTATAGGATAGAGATTTCCGAAGCAACATCTGCCCCATATTTATCTGCCAAATGAGCACGAAGTGCAGCATGCATTTCCTGCGCTTGCTCAGCAGAAGCAGTAAGTCCTGTACCAATAGCCCATATTGGCTCATAAGCAATAACCACAGACTTTAATTGCTCAGCAGATAGGTGGAAAAGGCTTTCAGTGATTTGATTTTTTACAAAACCAATGAAATCCTCATTTTGTCTCTGATCCAAAGATTCTCCGCAGCAAAAAATGGGAGAAATTCCGTTAGCAAGCGCAGCATTTACCTTTTCGGCAAGTAGTGCGTTGTCCTCATTGAAATATTGACGACGCTCGCTGTGGCCAATTAATACATATTCTACACCAATGGATTGTAGCATACCGGCAGAAATTTCGCCTGTGAAGGCACCAGATGCTTTATCAGAACAGTTTTGTGCTGCCAATGAAAAATTAGGAGCCGTTTCAATGTATTTGCCAATGGTAGTCAGGTATATAGACGGTGGGCAAAGAATTACTTTAACATCACTTGTTACTTCATCTTTCGCCATGTTCACCAGCTCCGAAGTAAGCGCAACGGCTTCGTCCATAAGCTTATTCATCTTCCAGTTACCGGCAACTATTTTTTTTCGCATGAGTTTAATTTTATTATGGGAAATCTTCATTGAAGCAACAAAAATACCACAATTTCGGCATTTACCGTACGATCCTTTTTGATAGAAATAAACTTGAAAATTTTAAGAATTATTTGTGTTTATTTTATTGTAAATAATGTTATTTTTACATAGTAAAATGACACCTGATAAAAAATGGGTTACATTCCTGCAACCCAATTTATTTTTTATTCGATACATTTTTCTATTTCGTCACCGTAAAACTCATAGTATTCTAAAAAAGCATCTTCAATTTCTACAGAGACTTTCACGATATCCATTGCCGATTTT
>CALGRQ010000495.1 GCA_937880795.1 uncultured Dyadobacter sp.
ATCATTTCATGTAAATCGCGGTGAAACCATTGCATTTGTGGGACCATCCGGTTCGGGAAAAACTACCCTTGTGAAGCTACTGGTGGGGCTATACCATCCTAAAAAAGGTACTGTTTTTTATAATGAAGTGAGTGACAACAAAATAGACTTTGACGAGATGCGTCATAAAATTGGCTTTGTTACGCAGGATACACAGCTATTTTCAGGAACAATTAAGGAAAATTTGCTTTTCGTCAATCCCTCTGCCACCGACGAACTCATTCAGGATGTGCTGCAAAAGTCTGCTTGCTATAACCTCCTGGCCCGTGCTGAAAACGGTATAGAAACGGTTATTGGAGAAGGTGGCTTAAAACTTTCAGGTGGCGAAAGACAACGTTTATCCATTGCCCGTGCATTGCTCAGAAACCCCAACCTCATGATTTTCGATGAGGCGACTTCAGCATTGGATTCACTCACAGAAGAGGAAATTTCAAACACGATCAGAAATATAACCGATCAACGTCAACACATTACGGTGATGATTGCCCACCGACTCTCGACCATTATGCACGCTGATCGTATATATGTATTGGAGAAAGGGCAAGTTGTGGAAACCGGTAGCCATGATACACTACTTGCTGAAAAAGGACTCTATTATGCCATGTGGCGCCAGCAGATTGGTGAACGCAAATCTGAAGTTGTAGCGAACCGATAAAATAAACCGCTTAGAAAATAGGTCGTATACCATTTTTTAAGCGGTTCAATTTTATGAGCCTATAGTTGGTATTAATGTGTGATTTTAAATACCAGTTCTTTTAATAATTCACCGTCTGATATGCTTCCTCCTTCAAGTCCCTTCATGCGGCTATCTGCTTCTCTTAAATAACGTATAACCTGAGCAACCTTAGTCACCGGATAGTTACGCGCAGCAAACGTATAATCTTTCACGAAGAAAGGATTAATGCCTAGCTCCACTGCTATACCCTTCTCCGATTTGTCGTTGCTCGCATGAAAAAGCAGCAATTTGGCGTAAAAATTATATAAAATAATCAATATCGGAGGCAAAGGATTTTCCTTGGGGTTGGCCGCAAAATGTATAGCGATACTGTTGGCTTTCAGCACATCCCTTGCGGCCAGTGCCTTCTGAAATTCAAATACGTTGTATTCCTTACTAATTCCAATAAAGCGCTCAACAGCCTCTGCATCAATTCCCTGATCGGGTTTCAGATTGACCATAATCTTTCGGATCTCATTCGAAAGACGCTTCAAATCATTCCCAATGTTGTTTACAATCATTTGCACAGCCTTGGGACTAATTTTCACTTTCTCTGCCTGACAAAATCCGGCCACCCAATCTGGCAGCTTATTGTCATACATTTTTTTAGACTGAACAACTGTCCCATGCGTATTGAATGCTTTTATATACGATTTTCGCTCATCGGCATTGGCCTGAAAACAAAATGCCAATACAGTGCTGGATAGTGGGTTTAAGACATATTCTTCCAACCGAGCCTGTTGCTCCTTTTGCTCAATACCTCCCAGCTTGTTCGCATCTTTCACCAAAACCAGCTGCCTTTCAGCCATAAATGGATACCGTCTCGCATAGCTCAAAACACCTGCAACATCCGTATCCTTGCCATATATAATAAACTGGTTGAAACCTTTTTCAGATTCTGGTACTATTCGCTTCTCTAATTCATCCGCAATCGTATCCAGATAGAAGGGCTCGTCGCCATGCAAAAAATACACGGGTTTGTACTTTTTCCCATTAATCTCCTTTAAAACTGCTTCGGGCGTTTGGGCCATTATTAATTTTCAATTTTATATAGCATTCGTTTTCAGAATACTATATTATCCATTTGTACTACTTTGAATAAAACGCGCCGATTCCTTAACGAGCTCGGGAAAGAAATCATCAAATTGGGCTTTATAATAACTTTCGTGATCACGAAGCTCAGGCATGGCATCTTTAATAGGCTCCATAAACCCTACCCTTCTCGACATCCTATGGAAAGTGAGTTCAATACCCTCCAGGGTAGGATAGCTATTGAGCCAATCCTGGCGAATCATGGCCTGCGCCATGGGCACCATACTGGGAGGAATAAGCGCATCATTTTTTTCAATCACTGAATATATCCCATGAGCGTATTCCCAGAGCGTTTCCGTACAAAAGTCAGCAAAATTTTTAGCTAAAAAGTAATCGAAATAAATATCAATAATTATTCCTGATAATTTCCCATGCTTGATCGCAACTTTACCCTTGGCTTCCTTCACAACAGGGTGCGTATCGGTGAAGTAATCTATATGTCTGTGCAATTTTAGTCCTGTAACAAAGTCAGGAGCTAGTCCAACGGTCTTCTCTTCCGTAAGCCGGCCTTTAATAAAATCACCGACAAAATTCCCCATAATAATTCCTTCACTTTCACCAGAGAGTAACAAATGAGCTAAAAAATTCATAAAACTGACATTTTGGCAAAATTGCCGTACGTTTGCTTCATTAATGGTTTCTTTGAGGTGGTCAGGAACAATTATTTTACAACAATCAATATTTTAACCATACAAGCAAATGAAAGTAGAAAAAAATAATGTCGTTGCCCTTATATATAGCTTACGTATTCCTGATACCGAAGGCGAAATGGATGTTGTGGAAGTTGTAACGGGAGAAGATCCAATGTATTTTATTCACGGAATCAGCGGATTACCCGAAGGCTTCGAGAAACAAATTGAAGGCTTGGTTGCCGGTGACACATTCGACTTTACCGTTGGCGCAGAAGATGGATATGGGGAATATGATCCGGAAGCGATTGTAGATCTGCCAAAATCTGTATTCCAAACAGATGAGGTAAACCAAGACGAATTGCTTCAAGTAGGAAACGTGATCCCAATGACCAACGAAGATGGCGATCGTATGCACGGCCAAATTGTTGAGGTTAAGGATGACGTTGTGATCATGAATTTCAACCACCCATTAGCAGGCAAGGAAATGCATTTTGAAGGTCAGATCGTTTCTGTCCGCGCTGCAACTCCGGAGGAAATCAGCCACGGACATGTGCATGGCGTAGGTGGTGTACACCACTAAGTCGTAAAATATTTGGCAGCTAATGAGTGTCCTCCACTTCTTAGCTGCCTATTTTTTATTTTGACAACAGATCACGGCCAACGAGTTAACCCCCACAAACCTCCATTTATAGGGACTGCGCCGGCTTATATTGCTCCACTTCTACACCAAAACGTTTTAGAAACTCTACCCCTTCTTCCACAGCTATCCCCTTATAGGCGGCATATGATTTCAAGAAGATGACCTTCTTGATCTTCATCGTATATATAACTCTTGCACAGGCTATACAGGGAGCCAATGTGACGAACAACGTGGCCCCTTCGATATTCGAACCATTCTTAACCGCAAATAATATGGCATTCTGTTCCGCATGAAGTGCCAATGAGCAGCTTCCTTTTGCATCTCTGGGACAGCCATGCTCAGGAAACTCCTCATCGCAATTGTGGGTACCGGCAGGCGGGCCATTATAACCAATGGAAATAATTCGGGTATCTTTGGTAAGTACCGCTCCTACCTGCGCCTTGATGCAATGGGAACGAAGAGCAAGATTATTTGCCAATTCCATGAATATATCATCAAATTCTGGCTTGGCATTCGTTGTAAGTAAAGTCATTGGGGTTGTTATCCTGAAAATAAGCTACAAACATAAAAAAAGGATGGTTTGGATTCAATATACATTGAGGAGAAGGATGAAAACAAATCTGTTGTGCCTCTTACTTTGCCTCTACTGTGGTATCGCCCGGGCTCAGTCTGGAACAACGGTGTTAAACCTAGCCAAACCAACAGTGAACACCCTTTCTTATAAATTTTTTGTGCAGGAAGTTGAAGATTTAAGAAAGGAACGAAGCACATCCATTGGTAAGGTAATTGTGTTTGATAAAGAGTCATCGGCTGTGCTACCTAATTCACCAGAACGTTTTCTGAGATCTCGGTGGATAACATCGACTGCAAAAACTACGGATGGACGCCTTCCAGTATATATCTCCATTAAAACGTTTCATGTAAATGAAAAAAAGGTTGCACCCAATAAGGTGACAGGTGAAATTAGTTTGCATGTAACTTATCGCTGGTATCGAAATATGCAGCCTGTTGAACTTACTAGCTTTCAGACCACCGCCCAATACACAAGACCAGGCAGCGAACCCTTCTATGAGAAAATAGCCGGTGAAATTTTGGATAAGTCGCTGATTCACTTAAACAATTGGATCATCAACAACACAGGAAAAAGTGCAGCATTGGCTAAGAATCTACTACTGACATTTAAGGAAAGCAAAGGTACCAACTCACAAGACACCGTTTTCTATGACCCGAATCGGCCATTAATTTGGGCCGATTTTAAAGGTACCAATCGAAGACCCGGGAGCCGATTTGCCGCAGCCGTTTTTACCAGTTTTGCTTACGAAGGGCGCTCGTTTCCGAGGGGAGAGAACCTTGTGGTAGAAATCAATCTTAAAGTTTTTACGGTAATGTCTTGGGTTCGTCCCGAATCCCGCAACGCATCCACACTTCGGCATGAGCAGCTTCATTTCGATATTACCCGCATGGTTGTGGAGCAGTTTAAAAATGCCCTTATTAAAGCCGATTTAACCATAGAAGACTACGACAGCGAAATTCAGTATCAATTTCTTGAAATTTTCCGCAATATGAACCGTGAACAAGAAGCATATGACCAGGAAACGGGACATGGTTTACAACCCGGAGCACAAGCAGCCTGGGATAAAAAAATTACTGAGGAGATCAAACGCATTTATTCAGTGCAATAAAAGTGCCCCCTGATTTAAATCGTAAAATGCATACTTATTGTCAGCAAAATATTGCTTCCAAACCACTTGTTTTTTACCCCTCATTTGCCCTCCCAGCATAAAAACAGTAGATTGAGCGCCAGGAATATTGTCTTTCGGGTACCCTTCCGAAATAAGGGTATAGTCGGTCAATCCTGTCGGTAACAAGTCCATGCTTATAGATTTACCCTGCCAGTTTGCAACAAAGCCCTTACGTACCTTCCTAACCAGCAGATCCTCTCCCTTTACAAAGGATTGCTGATTGATATAAACCGTTTCCAGAACCCCTTGATTAATCGCGTAATTTTTAATGCGAAATTGATATGCTTCTGAATCTGTGGTAAACAGTGAATCACTTAACACATACAGTCGATCACCCTCTTTAAAACTAATTACAGCGTGTCTAGGAACCGCATGAACTACTGCCGAGGAAGTATAATAGCACTGAATACTCAAGGACACTGAATAAATAACAAACACAATGCCCACAGCAGCAGCATACCGAATCATCCAAAACTGCCGACGCTCATAGGCAAGCCAGAGAACCAGCATAAAAATATATAGAAGGACCACCTCCACCGCATTGATAGAAAGGTTGTTGAGCAGATAACCCGGAAGGATTTCAGGTATTGCCACGGCCTTATTTGTAAGGAATGCAGACCATTGTACCACCTTTTCCACCACCCACTGCAACCCTGTAAACGGAGATAAACTTACAAGGAGCAAAGCCATAGCCGCTGGTAAAAGGATGTTGGTGAAGAAAATTACAAATGGGTTAATCAGCCAGAAATAGAATGGGAATTGATGAAAATAGTATAAACTGATAGGAAACGTGGCTAGCTGGGCTGCCAAGGATAGTGCGGTGATCTGCCAAACGTATTTCGGTAAGAAATGATCGGGCCTCCATATCGATTCAATAGGCTCATAAAACAGGAAAATACCTGCCATCGCTAAAAATGAGAGCTGAAAACCCAAATCAAACAAAGCGTGAGGATCAACAACCAAAATAAGAAGTGCTGAAATAGCCAGGGTATTTAGAGAAACCTGCTTTCGGCCAAAAGTTTCGGCAATGATTAGCACCAGACACATCAGCGTGGCACGCTGCACCGACGGAGGCAAGCCGGTTACCAAGGCGTAAAAAAACAACAGAACTGCTAACGAGAAAAGATAGATATACTTCCCTCCTTTCAATCGTTTCAGCCAACTCAACATCTTGCTCAATACCAAAAATATGATAGCAACATGCATACCCGAAACGGAAAGTATATGTACCGTTCCGGACGAAATATAGTCCTGAATTTGATCTGCACCAAGATCATCCCTTCGCCCGAGTAACATGGCCTTCACCAATCCATATGCTCTATCATCCTGTATATGAATCCTGAATACTTTATCCGCCCACCTGGAAACAGAAATGGCCCCTTGCAACAGAGACCATCTGCTGCCATAACCTGGAAAAACGTGATAACTATTATTATGAACGTAATCTACCCAAAGTATTCCCTTATTCCACAAAAAACCTTGGTAATCGAATTCATCAGGATTTAATGGAGGAAGCGGACGCTCCGGAGCTCCTGCTATTACCATATACTGTCCCGGATCTGGCATCACCTCCACATCCAGAGGCAAACTAATCAAGACTTTCAATTGCTGATTTTGCCATTGCCCGTTTAGCTTTAATTTGGTGATGATTCCCTCTATACGCCAGCTCTTTTTTCTCTTTTCTGGCAAGGAAGTGATTCGGGCTTCATATCCCTCACACATTGTCAAGTCACCTATAAGCAAAGCACTGACTCGTTTGTCCTCATGCAACTGATATACACTGAGTCCCAAGAGTAAGGTGCAGCCAGCAAGGGCATACGCTATACGAGCAGACTTTCGAACATAAAACCATACAGCCCAAGCGAAGGCAAAGAGGCTACCTCCCGCCACAACCCCAATGCTATATCCAGAAGTGGGAACAATGCATTTCCCAAGGAGAATTCCTACGCAGAAAGACAGCGCAAAACCTAAAAACGGTACACGGGGTAACATAGGCTTTATCGGACTAAAAATCGTTTCGTAACAGTTTCATGATCTGTATTCACTTTTAAAATGTAAATACCTGACCCAAAGCTTTTCACGTTGATAAAAGTCTGATTGTCAATACCATTTAATATATACACTCCATTTGCATTCAGGACACTCACTTTAAATTGAGCCTGATTAGGCGTATATACATTGAATTTTAAATACTCTGAAATAGGGTTAGGAAAAATTTCAACCGATAAACTTTCGTATGAACTGTTGGAATTTCTTACCAAATCTGCACGCCTCGGACTTACTGCAAATACGGCTTGCATTCTTCTTTTCTGATCATTCGTGAACACACTCATACATCGGTCTGGTGAGTAGTCCATATAATTCTCGATCATATTTCTGGAAGCAAATCCTCCACAGAACGAATATACCGGTTTACAACTAATATCCTGCGTGCTATTACTACTTTCTGCCTGTGGCGTATCATCGCAATAGTCTGTACCACAACGTATTTTTCCCCATGTATGAATTAACCCAAGCCAATGCCCCACTTCATGTGTTGCGGTCCGGCCAAGGTTATATATTCTGCTAGTTACAGCCGGTGAATTTCGCCCAAATACCTTCCAACCTATGATGACTCCGTCCGTCAGCGCATTCGTTTCATCCTGATCAGAAGTAGGAAGCCCTGCCGTAGCCGCATTACTTTCTGAAACCACTGGCGACTGGGCAACACCCAAGTATTCAGACGATAAATCGCAAACCCAGATGTTTAGATATTTATTAGTAGACCAAGGTGGAGATATAGCGGCAAGAATTTTGTCCGCGGTTAAAATATTGAATGCGCTGCGGCTATCATACTTCCTGACAATACCTGCAAGCCTAAACCTTATGCCGGTATCGACACCTAGAGAATCAGTATAAAAACCTTGATACCCAGAAGTGTTGCCATAATCTTCATTTAACACATCAATCTGGCTTCGAATTTGATCATCCGATATATTCTGATTATCGGCTCCGCCTATATGATCATCTTTCCGGTTGTGAATTACATGAACAACGACAGGTATAGTTACAACGCTTTCGGCAGAAAGTCTTAACCGATTCCCATTGTCAAGCAAATATGGTTGAATTCTTTTTTCGGTAAATTCCTGATTCGCCAGGTATGAGGGATTTGAAGCAATTCGTATCGAATCAAGATAATCATATGCGCAACGCCTGGGATATATATCCAAACGTTGCGCATAGGTTCTTGCAAATGAGGCAAGTATTAAAATAGTAATGAAGGGCCACCTATTGATCCGCTTTTTCATAAGCCGCCAAAATGTCTCTTACCAAGCGATGTCGAACCACATCAGATCCGTCCAATTCCACAAAACTGATTCCCTTAATCCCCTTTAAAACAGCCAGGGAGTCAATCAAACCTGATTTTAAATTCTTCGGTAAGTCAATTTGCGATTTATCACCCGTAATGATTGCCTTTGAACTTGGGCCCATACGGGTTAAAAACATTTTCATTTGCATAGGCGTAGTATTCTGAGCCTCATCCAATAAAATGAATGCATTATTGAGCGTACGTCCGCGCATATAGGCAAGCGGAGCAATTTCAATGACCCGGCTTTCTAAATACAACTTAAGCTTTTCAGGAGCGATCATGTCGTCGAGGGCATCGTAAATCGGGCGTAAGTATGGGTCAATTTTTTCTTTCAGATCACCCGGCAAAAATCCAAGATTTTCGCCTGCCTCTACCGCGGGACGTGTGATGATTATTTTCCGTACTTCTTTGTTTTTCAATGCTCTTACGGCAATAGCAACCGCCGTGTAGGTCTTTCCGGTTCCCGCAGGCCCCACCGCAAATACCAAGTCGTATTTGGCCGCCTGTTCTACCAGTAACTTCTGGTTGGCCGTTTTGGCTTTAACCACCAGCCCCTTATTTCCGTAAATAATTACATCGTCATCATCCTCAGCCTTTTTCTTTCCCGATGGAGCAGCCAACGTCACTCCGTTCAGATATACCTTGACATTTTCATTTGTAATTTTACCATACTTCTGATAATGCGCCACCAACGACTCAAGTACGTCTGTGATGCGCATGATTTCAGGAGCAGTACCTTGAACCCTAATCTCGTTACCCCTCGAAATAATTTTACTTTCCGGGAAAGCCGCCGCCACTTCCTTGATATTCGAATTATGAATTCCAAGAAAATCGACCATTGAAACGTCTTCGAGTGTGATGATTTTTTCCAGCAAATGAGTTATTGTTTAGCGTTAAATAAATTACCCAAATTTCGTAATAATAACCAAGTTTTATGAAATTAAGATTCAATGTACAACTTTACAAGTTTTAATTTCAACAATAAACATGGCTAAATGCTCGTCAACTGATTCATTTTCAGTATTCGATTTTTTTTCAGTCAAAAACTCCAACAGGAAAAAAGTTATCTGCTTTTCTGCGTCCCTTTCTATGTGTAATTTTGTGTTAACATGGAAAATAACAATTCAGCAAACAACTATCCCAGAAGCGGTACAAAACAAGCTTTTTCAGCGCGCAAAACAAGTCCTTCGCGGGCTAACGGTGCGGATCAAAGCTATGGCAAACTCCCTCCTCAGGCTGTCGAGGTGGAAGAGGCGATATTGGGCGCTCTCCTTATAGAAAAGGATGCACTTACTGCCGTTGCCGATATTTTGAAACCGGAGAGCTTCTACAAGGAATCGCATCAGCGTATCTATACCGCTATTGTAACCCTTTTTGCTGATTCAGAGCCGATTGATATGCTCACGGTAACCTCAAAATTGAGAAGTACCGGCGAGTTAGAAATTATTGGTGGTGCTGCCTATATCATGGAGCTTACCTCCAAGGTGAACTCGGCTGCTAACATTGAATTCCATGCCAGGATTATATCACAGGCGGCTATCAAGCGTGAATTGATTAAAATTTCTTCGGAAATTTTAAAAGATGCGTTTGAAGATACCACCGATGTTTTCCGTTTACTCGACAAAACTGAACAATCACTTTTCCAGATTTCTGAGTCCAATATCAAGAAAAACTATTCGGATATGGGCTCGCTGATGCGTCAGGCATTAGAAGAACTGGATCAGAAAAAGAATAATACCGATGGTCTTACTGGTGTTCCTTCGGGATTTAGTGCACTAGACCGATTGACATCTGGTTGGCAAAAAACCGAATTAATGATCTTGGCAGCACGGCCTGGTATGGGTAAAACCGCCTTCGTGGTTTCGTCTCTCCGAAATGCCGCTGTTGATTTCAATATGCCGGTTGCCATTTTTTCTCTTGAGATGTCATCCGTTCAGCTGGTTAATCGTTTGATATCCGCAGAAGCTGAAATTGATAGTGAAAAGATTCGTAAAGGTAGTTTGGCTCCTCATGAATGGGAACAACTACATCATCGTATACATAAACTCACGAACGCGCCTATATTTATAGACGATACTCCCGCCCTATCTATTCTTGAATTACGTGCTAAATCGAGAAGATTGAAAGCGCAGCACGATATTCAGATGATCGTGATTGACTACCTTCAATTGATGACTGGCGATACTGGCGGCAAAGGCGCTGGTAACCGTGAACAGGAAATTGCGATGATTTCACGATCGCTGAAAAACCTGGCCAAGGAGTTGGATGTACCAGTTATCGCTCTGTCCCAGTTAAGTCGGGCGGTGGAAACGCGAGGAGGTGAAAAAAGACCACAACTTTCAGATTTGAGGGAATCTGGTTCTATTGAGCAGGATGCCGATATGGTTATATTCCTATACAGACCTGAATATTATGGAATTACGGAAGATGAAGCCGGCAATTCGGTGGCCGGAATTGGCGAGGTAATTCTGGCTAAAAACCGGGCAGGTTCACTGGATACGATCCAGTTGCGGTTTATCGGTAAGTATACCAAGTTTGCGGATCTGGACGCTCAATTTGCGCCTGTTCCTTATGCTATGGATCGCCCTATCACAACCAGCAACCCAATTGCTTCCTTTGAAAGTGCTCCCGCAGCGAGTGGTACTCTGAGAAGTCGCGCCAATGATCTGAGCAGTTTCGATTACAAAGGTCCTGATAATGACGTTCCTTTCTAATTAATAGGACTACAAAAAGGCGGGAGTATATGGGGAATTTACCCCTTATGCTCCCGCCTTTTTGTATTTAAGCCTTTTTCACTAGCAACGCTATATTTTCAACATGATGCGTATTGGGGAACATATCTACTGGCTGAACTTTAGTTACCTCATAATCGTCCGACATCAAGGCTAAATCGCGGGCTTGAGTAGCCGTGTTGCAGCTTACATATACGATCCGATCTGGTGCAGCTTTCAATATGGTTTCCACTACTGGCTGATCCATTCCAGCCCTTGGTGGATCGGTAATGATCACATCCGGCCGTCCGTGAGTCCGCAGGAAATCTTCATTCATGATTCGCCGCATATCTCCGGCAAAGAAAGAAGTATTTGTAATACCATTGATTTGTGAGTTTATACGGGCATCGGCCACAGCGGCCTCCACATACTCCACACCCACCACTTTCTTCGCCTTACGTGCAACAAAATTAGCAATGGTACCCGTCCCCGTATAGAGGTCGTAAACCGACTCATTACCGGTAAGACCTGCATATTCACGTGTGATATTAAACAAGGTATAAGCTTGCTGAGAATTGGTTTGATAAAACGACTTGGGGCCCACCAAAAAAGTTAGGTCTTCCATCGTTTCTCTGATATTCTTTTCCCCTGCATAATGCACAACATCCTGATCCTGATACGAGTCGTTTCCTTTGAGGTTAACAATATAATTGAGCGAAGTGATTTCAGGGTGCGTTTTCAACAAAAATTGCATCACACTTTCAATCGCTTCGTCGTCCTGGGCGCCAAATTGAACAATGACCATAATATCGCCAGAATTGGCTGTACGTATGATTACATTCCGAAGCGTACCTACATTAAAACGTACGTCGTAGTAAGAAATACCCTGCGCTTCCCCAAACTGATGCAGGGAATTTCTAATGCTATTAGAAGGATCAGGCTGTAAATGGCAATGATCTACGGTAAAGATTTTATCAAATCGCTTGGGTACGTGAAATCCTAGGGCATTTTTGGTAAACTGCTCTCCAGAATCCATCTGCTCCTTGGTGAGCCAACGCCAGTTTGAAAAAGTGAACTCCAATTTATTACGGTAATATTCAGTAGCAGGAGCTGCAACAATTTCATTAATCGTAACATTTTTTATTTTACCTATACGCTCGAAATGGTCTACTACCTGCTGCCTTTTAAATTTCAACTGGTGCTCGTACGCAATATGCTGCCATTTACAACCCCCGCACACCGAGTAATGTGCGCAATACGGTTCTGTGCGCAAAGAAGACAATGAATGCACCTTAGTCACCACCGCTTCTTTCAATTTTTTCTTGGTTCGTACCACCTCCAGATCAACAATATCTCCGGGAGCTACATTGCCTTCTATAAAAATTACTCCATCCTCTGACTTATAAATACATTTTCCTTCTGCCGCAAAATCAGTAATTTCAACAGATTGATACTTATTATACTTAGACATATTTTTTGACTATTACTTAAACCGAAATCAGCTCCGGATAAACTTTACTCACTCTTATTGGTTATGAAAAATCAGTGTATACTATTATTTCTGATCCTATTCTCGTTTTTTGATGCAAAAGCGACACACATTGTAGGAGGACAACTTTTTTTTACCAAAACCCAGGGATACTCCAATCAGTATAGAATCGGACTTGACCTTTATTTTGACGCCATCAACGGAAATCCGGACGCCGAAGACCCTTTTGTCACGGTTTATATATTCCGCAAAAGAGACAATACACTTATAACACCCGTTCAAATACCAAAAGTAGAACGAAATTCGGTGAATTACATCAATCCGGTCTGTGGAATCTCCTCTTTAAAAACCAATGTGATTACCTACGCACTAGACGTTACAGCCACTTCTAACGATTTCAATGACCCTCAAGGTTATTATATCGTTTGGGATCGCTGCTGCCGAAATGGAACCATCACGAACATCAAGTCTCCTGGCGATGCAGGAAGCCTATTCTATCTAGAATTTCCTGCCATGGTACGTAGCGGCACACTGTTTGCAAATTCTTCTCCCGTCTTTCGTCCTATACAGGGAGATTATGCATGTGCAAATTTACCCTTTTCATTTGATTTTGGTGGCTCCGATCCCGATGGAGATAGTTTGGTTTACACATTGGTGATTCCCCGGCAGGGTTATTCAAACAAAGATATACCAAGTGCACAAGGTGTTGGGTCATCCAATTATCCTCAGGTTACACTAGCTGATGGCCTAACCGTCTCTACAATGATTCCAGGCCCTAAACCATTAGCGGTAAACAACAAGACCGGCATGCTTACAGTTACACCTGCTAATACGGGTCTATATGTATTTGCTGTTCAGGTTGATGAGTACAGGAATAAGATTAAAATAGGAACTGTTACCCGAGATTTTCAATTAAAAGTTGTAGACTGTCCCAGAGCAGAGTCACCTTCCCTGCTTTACAGACCCAAAGGAAAAAACACTTTTTATTCCGGAAATGAAATCATAACTATTAAGAAGGATGATCCAAACTGTATGGAAATTATGCTCGTGGATCCATCTGTAAATGACATCATTAAGGTAAGCGGATCGGCAGTGAATAACTCCAAGGCGTATTTTTCGCTTCTGCCCTCCGAATTTAAAACTACCACTAAGAAAGATACCCTACGTTTTGAAGTTTGCCTGGACGACTGCTTTGTAACCTACGACAACCGTCCGATTCGTTTAGAATTGATTGCGGAGGACGCCAGCTGCCCTGTTCCCCTCCAAGATACACTGACTATATACATCAAAAGGGAAAACAATGCCAATATTGCCCCCAAACTGACTACTTCCTTACCGGGTAACTACGTACATGTATCCGCAGGCCAACCCACCCAATTCACAGTCTACGGCCTTGATTCCGACAAAGACGACCTTAAATTATCGGCGGAAGGCAGTGGCTTTTCTCTTTCTTCACATGGAATGAGCTTCACACCGGTTTCTGGTAAAGAATCCGTTCAGCAGAATTTCACCTGGACGCCTCCTTGCCATGCACAGGCAGGTGATACGCTAGTAGTAGATTTCATGGTAGAAGACATGCGCTGTGATGGCAATCCATTCCCCGTTACGAAGTCCGTTTATTTCATTGTGGATGAATCGAAAAATGCGCCACCTACAGTGTCAACAACACTGGCAACTCCTGCCCTTACCTATACAATCGGACAAGTGGAGCCGATTCTGTTCGATGTATCGGCCAGTGACCCCGACACCAATCACATCGTTTTAGCAGCCCACGGAAGGGATTTTGATATGAAGGCAATGGGGATGAGCTTTACACACAAAACAGGCAGGCAATTACTAACCAGCCCATACCAATGGACTCCCGACTGCGCCCTACTGAAAGGTGAAAAGGAAAAGTCTTTTACCATTGATTTCGTTACACAAGATAAAAATTGCCTTACGGCCACCGACACCACAAGTGTACTCATCACGATTATCGATCAAAATTCTGTTGAAATGCCTGAACTACCCAACGTGATCACACCTAACCAGGATGGAAAAAATGACTGTCTTGTATTGAAAAATCTACCAGCAGGCACTTGTGATAACCGTTTCAAACGCGTAGCGATTTATAACCGATGGGGGAAGGAAATTTACAATAATACCCAAATAGGCCAAAACTGGTGTCCCGATAACGTTACGGCTGGCTTTTACCATTATTTAATTGAATACACCAATAAGTCATATAAGGGCGGAATAACAGTCATAAAATAAATGGCTACTAACCTGTCCTTTAAACCGAAGATCGCGCGATCTTTACGGAAAGCATCATTTAATAAAAACGTAACATAGAGATGAAATCATTAAAATGGCTCCTGGGTTCCTGTATACTATGTTTGTCTACATTAAACCACACATTCGGACAAGCGAATAAACAAATGGTGAGGATTGCCAGAATCGTGGTAGACTCCACACAACTTTCCGCTTACAAAACGGCCCTTACCGAGGAAATAAGCGAGTCGCTAAGACTTGAACCCGGTGTAATAACGCTATATGCGGTTTCAGAAATAAAGCGTCCGCATTACATCACAATACTAGAAATATACGCAGATTCATCGGCTTATCAGTCGCACATTAAAACACCACATTTTTTAAAATACAAAACAGGAACCAAGGACATGATCCAGTCTCTGGAACTATTAGATACCGTTCCACTCCTACCCAGCCAAAAAGTAAAATAGGCCGATAAAGAGAGCATCAATCAATATCTTATATATTTAAAATATACAAAATTATACACTGACCAATTTTAAAAAGTTGTCCACTATGCACGATGTTATTGGGTCGATTATACTTTTAGTAATACAATAAGCTAAATACATTACACCCCAATTATAATATAAAAAGCACTATACTATATTTTACTTTTGATATTATAAAAAGCATAGACCTAATCATACATTATATATTTTCAATATGTATATAATGTATTAAAAGCTATATGCGGTTTACACATATTATAAAAATGAGGCATTTAATCAACCGAAATGTACTATACTATCTAAACTTTAAATACATTTAATTTTTTAAATAAATATAATTAATATTAAATGTACATTACTTTAATTTGCATAATTCACTACTATACAATATGTTATAAATAAAACAACCACCTCTTATCCGATTCTTATATAGACTACTTGAAACGTGACTCATAACGATCCAGTTCAACATCCTCCTTCCCTGTTTTGAATAAGCGATAAAAAGAAAGCCTTACAGCATATCCTTATCAGCGTATTTATTCGTCAGCAACAGAATCCCCTAGCATAGTTTACCTGATTTAACGGCCATTACTGCCTAAGTATATCTACAAAGTGCGAAAGTGAAATTCTCCTATCACGGCCTGAACTTAAGATTACTAGTGATAAGCCTTGATTGCAAAACCAAGTGATTATCTCAATATGTGCAGTAGTATAGTAACATAAAACAAATTCCAATTATTAAAAACATCCTATTTATTAAAAACTACACTAGGCAACCATCCCGATCCGCTTTGAGCCCAAACTTGACGAGAAATTCCCGTTCCGATTATCCTTCTGCCCGCCATGGAATTGCCCTTTTAATGAAAATTACTAAGAACGATCTCCTTTTATTTTAACTCAAAATCCACCATCGGATTAGGTACTTTTTGAAATTTCACAATAATCAGATGACGCCATATCCCGGCAATAAATCACACCATTCGGAACTATTAAACCGCATATTTTGTAACTATACTGTAATAAATAAAATTACAGTATGAATACCGGAAAATTTGCCATTTCAGTTCACATTTTAACCATTCTTGCCACAACGAAAGAGGAATGGCTGTCGTCAGAATATTTGGCAGGCAGCATCAACATAAGCCCCGTCTTAGTAAGGAAGGAACTGATCAATCTTCGTAAAAATGGACTCGTCATAAGTAAGGAAGGAAAGTCGGGCGGATGCCGCTTGGCCAAAGCAGCGCGTCAAATTCTGATGTCGGATATATATCGGGCTGTCATGCAGCAGGATTTGCTTGGAAAGGGTATCTCCGCACCGAATCCGAAGTGCCCCATAGGACGAAATATAAACCAGTCCTTAGAAGCATTAAGCAATGAGGCCGAAAAAGCAGTTTTAAATATACTAGGACAAAAAAATTTAGCCGATTTCAGTACACAATTTTAAAAATATCACATCATCATAACTTTTAAACTATGAAAATCGCATTAATTGGAGCTACCGGTTTTGTTGGCGCTCATGTACTTCAAGAACTCGTGAATCGCGGTCATTATGTAACAGCTATTGCAAGAGATATCACCAAAATTGACCTTTCAAGCAACCAGATTTCTGCCGTCCAAGGAGATGTATCACAGGTATCAGAAGTAGTTAGGTTAATACAGGGTCACGATGCAGTTGTTAGTTCATACAATGCCGGATGGACTAACCCTGACCTTTACAATGAGTTTCTAAGGGTTTCACAAGCCATACAAGAAGGGGTAAAAAAATCAGGTGTTCAACGACTCCTTGTGGTGGGAGGAGCCGGAAGTCTGGAAGTTGCAGCAGGCGTTCAGCTGATCGATACTCCTCAATTTCCGGAAGCATATAAAGCAGGAGCGAAAGCTGCCCGGGATTATCTAAATTTACTAAAAAATGAAAGAGATATAAACTGGACTTTTCTAAGTCCTCCCATTGAAATGCACCCGGGCACATCGGGAAAAAGAACGGGAATATATCGTACTGGTCTCGATAGTCCTGTCTTTAACAAGGATCACCAAAGTAGTATTTCCGCAGAAGATTTGGCCGTGGCTATTGTCGATGAAATTGAGTCACCCCAATTTGTACAACAACGGTTTACCGTAGGATACTAATTAATCATTAAGCGCTTAAAATACTCAATATAAATACTATACATAATAAATGTTTAATATTTATATTACATACAAAAAGTATAAAATGTTAAATAAATCCATTATACTTTTTATATGTAATTAATGTATTTGCCTTTTAGTATTTACAGTTTCTATTTCCGTTAAATACTTATTATACTTTTTATAATATAGAATGTACAATAAATACTAAGCACAACAAAAGTATATCTATAATGTATTGATAATAAAATAATTATACAATATGAACTTACAAGAATTAAAAAATATAAGCGACGTTCTTCCCCATTCGGATCTGATGCCTGTGCTATTTATGGGCCACGGATCCCCAATGAATGGCATTGAAGACAACAGCTTTACAATGGGTTGGGCTAAGCAAGGGAAGGAAATCCCCATCCCTAACGCAGTATTGGTTGTGTCGGCGCACTGGCTAACCCAAGGAACAAAAATTACGGCGATGGAGTCCCCACAAACAATTCATGATTTTCGTGGATTTCCTGAGGAGCTTTTCAAGGTACAATATCCTGCTCCGGGGAATCCTGCATTGGCTCTGGAAACGAAGCAACTTGTTAAAAGTACCGACATTACCCTCGACCACGACTGGGGACTCGATCACGGCACATGGACAGTCGTTAGACACATGTACCCCAATGCGAATATTCCAATATTACAGCTCAGTATAGATTATGCAAAACCAGCCCATTACCACTACGCCTTGGCCAAAGAACTGAGCGCCCTGCGCCGCAAAGGTGTGCTGATTGTGGGCAGCGGAAATCTGATTCACAACCTAAGAATGGTAGCCTGGGATAAGATGAACGAGAGTGAATATGGTTATGATTGGGCCCTGGAATTAAAAGTCAAAATGAAACAACTTATAGAAGATGGGAACCACCAGCCACTCATCAACTATGAACAGATGGGAACTGCTGCTAAGTATGCCATACCAACACCAGATCATTACTATCCATTTTTATACACACTCGGTTTGCAGGAAAAAAATGAACAGGCAACCCTGTTTAATGACGTTGCCGTCATGGGATCGCTGACCATGACCTCGGTTAAATTTTCCTGATTTGACTGAGAACCAGGGAGAAATATCTGACTCGCTTAATAACTGAAAGAGATTAGATATGGCATGATTTTTCTGTAATTAATCTTACAACTAGTCACACCAAGGATATGAATCGTAAATTATTAGCCACCACGTCTATCTCAATACACGCTACCCCAGCAGAAGTATGGGAAGCGCTCGTTGACCCAGACATGATCCGTCAGTATTTTCATGGTACAGAAACGGTTTCAGACTGGAAATTAGGTAGCCCCATCACTTTTAAAGGAGAATGGCAAGGAAAACCATATTTGGACAAAGGAACAATCCTGGAAATTAATCCGGAACGAGAACTTAGTTACAGCTTTTGGAGCTCATTATCCGGCACCGACGACTTTGAGGATAATTATGCGCACGTCAGTTACCACCTCTCTCATTATCATGATAATACTACCCTGATCATAACTCAGGACAATCTGGATACAGAAGAAGAAGTGGTAAAGGCCGAAGAGAATTGGATGAATGTGGGAAAGCACATCAAAAAATTGGTCGAGGAACATTCGCAACGGGGGTAAATACACTCCCTAGGATGTCAAAATGAGGAGTTTTACCTACATCTTCATAAATCACAGAAAGCGACGGTATAGCCTTGTAATAACAAGATTACCGTCGCTTTCAATTTGATTAATAGAACAATTAAATACCTTTCATACTAAGCGCTATGCGTTTTCTCGTCAGGTCCACTTCGGTAACCTTTACGTTCACGACCTGCTGAAGTTTCACCACCTCATTTG
>CALGRQ010000496.1 GCA_937880795.1 uncultured Dyadobacter sp.
CCCGCCTACCTGTACTCCTTTAAAGCTTCCGCCTACCACATTAAAACCACCTGCAATCTGCACATACTGCACATCCTTTTTGTCACTATTAAATATAGTACCTATCTCTACGCCGTCTAGCCCTGCGGTGTAGCCCCCAATCACATTCAGGGAAAACTTATTGATTTTGGAAAGCAGGAAGAGGTAGAGTATAAAATTCTGGCGGGGGAACTGCTCGAATTTATTGATGACGTAGTTGATGATTTAGGTAGCAGAAAGGAAATAGAATATATACATCAAATGATGGAAATGGGAACTGGTGCCGATCGCCAACTGGCCGTTTTTGAGAGAACCGGTGACATGAATGCTGTGGTGGATTATATTGTTTCGGAAACTAAAATAGGCATATATTAAATACTGAGGTGAACGTTCCCTTTATAGCAAAGTGGTCATTTTTTTAGTGTTATGTCATACATAGTACGGTTGTAGGGGAACTTTACGGTTTATTAAGTGGTAATATGTATCACTACATGAACAAACAAGTGCTGTTAAATATCAGCCAATTATAAAGATGAACAATAATAAAAAACAATTCCGGATAGCGATTCTGGACTTGTACGATGGAGTTGAGAATGAGGGGATGCGCTGTATCAAAAAGATCATTAGCACGTTTGGCGAAACAGAAGATCTGGCAATAGATTGTGAGGTGTTCGATGTTCGTCAGAAACTGGAGATCCCCACATTGGAATTCCATGCCTATATATCAACGGGAGGACCGGGGAATCCTGCACCGACAGGCGCATTGTGGGAACGTAAATATTTTCAATTCCTTGATAATGTTTTACACTACAACGCAAGTCGACAACATCGCACCAAAAAACATCTGTTTTTGATCTGCCACTCGTTTCAGATGGCGTGTATACATTGGCAATTGGCGAAAGTGAGTAAACGCCGTAAAACCTCTTTTGGGACGTTTCCAGTACATAAGACCTCCTTCGGGAGAAAGGACGCCCTTTTGAACGGATTAGATGACCCCTTTTGGATTGTTGACTCGCGCGACTACCAAGTAACGCAGCCCAATCAAATGGCCTTGGATTATATGAAGGCTAAGGTGCTGTGTCTTGAAAAAATTAGGCCCCACGTTCAGTTGGAAAGAGCCATTATGGCCATGCGTTTTTCCCCCGAAGTGGCAGGAACGCAGTTTCATCCCGAGGCAGATGCTGAAGGTATGTTGCGTTATTTCCTTCGTGACGATAAAAAGGCTTCTATCGTGGCGAATCATGGAGAGGAAAAGTATAATGACATGATTGAGCATTTGAATGATCCTGAGAAGATACTTATGACGGAATCGGTAATATTGCCAACTTTCCTAAAAAATGCGTTAAAAATGACTTTAATTAGCGAACAGACACCGGCTTTGTCATAAGCAAATCGTACATCTTTTTTTTACTTACTTTTCCTATGCAGCACCGAGCCCGTCAAGCGTTTAATGCATCTTTCAGTGAGGATGTATATAAGGATTTTGTTGCAGCAATTGATACGGATTATCCCGGTTTATTGGATTTCCGTATTGCTGAAACCCCAGTTTTTATTCCGATGGGTTTGAAAAAGCATTTGTTGGATGCTTGTGAGGAAATCATTGATGAACTGTTATCATCAGATTTTAAATCAAAAACACAACGGGCTGTACCAGCGGATCAATATGTACCTAATGAAAATGCACATACCTCGTTTCTGTGCGTAGATTTTGCGATTTGTGAGTCAGAAACGGGTGAGTTGGTCCCACAACTGATTGAACTTCAAGGATTCCCATCCCTATACGGTTATCAAGCCTATCTTTCCGAAAAGTTTCCAAGGTTTTTTAAAATAGACCCTTCTTTTAGCTATACACCTGATAGCAAGGATTTTCAGGCATATGTAGAACAACTTAAGAAGCTGATTGTTGGAGATGCGTTGGCGGAACAAGTGATTCTTTTGGAAATATTTCCTGAAAAACAGAAAACGAGGATTGATTTTGCCATAACTGAGGAAATGCTTGGTGTGAAAGCAGTTTGCTATACCAAGTTAATTAGAGAAGGCAGAAAGTTATTTTATGAAAAGGATGGCAGGATAATTCAGGTGAAGCGTATTTATAACCGTCTTATTTTTGATGACCTGGCAAAGTATCCAGACTTGATGACGAGCTATTCTTTTACCGATGACGTGGATGTAACCTGGGTAGGCCACCCTAATTGGTTTTATCGAATTAGTAAATTTGCAATGCCATTTTTAAAGAGTAAGTATGTACCGGATACGCGGTTTGTGAGTGATTTTAATGGCAATTTTCCTTCTGATCTAGAAAATTACGTTTTAAAGCCGCTATTTTCGTTTGCAGGTAGTGGGGTAAAACTGCATGTGGATGTTGCAATGCTGGAAGCCCTACCCGATCCTGAAAACTATATTCTACAAAAGAAGGTTAAGTATGAACCTGTTATACAGGCGCCAGATGGGCTCGTTAAATGCGAAATACGCATGATGTATGGCTGGACCGATGACGCAGAACGTCCTGAGTTAATGATTAGTTTAAGTCGTTTGAGTAGAGGAGAAATGATTGGCGTAGATTTTAATAAAAACTTTACCTGGGTGGGTGGCAGTGCCAGCTATTTTGAAAGGTAACATAAGTTCAAGGCGTTCATATTAAACATTTTACCATGGTGGTAAGATACATCGAATACTTTATTTTATAATAAAAAAGACAAATACTTTTTAAAAGTATTTTACATTTAAAATGCATATTTCTCATCGTCAGCACTTTTTTGATCACATTGCCCAAACGTCCGATTTTCCCCTTGCCTTAGAAATTGAGCGCGCACAAGGTGTATATATGTATGATCAGAGTGGTAAAAGTTACCTGGATCTTATATCGGGTATTGGTGTTAGTAGCGTGGGACATCGTCATCCTGAGGTTTTAAAATCAATTCATGATCAGTTAGACAAGCACATGCATCTATTGGTGTACGGCGAATTTGTCCAGGGATCGCAGGTACAACTTGCAAAAGCCCTTACAGATACATTGTGCGTTACCAGCCAAATACCGTCACCATTTGGTTTTATTGACAACGTATATTTTACGAATTCGGGAGCTGAGGCGGTGGAAGGAGCTATGAAGCTGGCAAAACGATTCACGGGTCGGGCCGAGCTGATATCTTGCTTTAACGCCTATCATGGTTCAACACAAGGTGCATTAAGCCTTTCAGAAGCTCAATATAACAGAAGTTTTCGCCCACTATTACCCGAGGTTAGAAATGTACGCCACGGTGTAATTGAGGATTTGGCGCTTATTTCTGAAAAAACTGCAGGTATTGTAATTGAGGTTGTGGCTGGCGAAGCGGGTGTAAGATTAGCCAGTAAGGAATACTTCCATGCGTTGCGTCAAAAGTGTACAGAAACTGGTGCTCTATTAATTTTTGATGAGGTACAGACTGGATTTGGTAGAACGGGTAGTTTTTGGGCTTTTGAACAGTATGGTATATATCCAGACATCCTACTAAGTGCAAAGGGAATGGGTGGTGGTATGCCAATAGGTGCCTTCATGGCTTCGCATGAAGTGATGCAGGTACTCAAAAATAATCCGATTTTAGGTCATATTACTACATTTGGGGGACATCCGGTGAGCTGTGCCGCTTCTTTGGCTGCGCTGCAAGTTACTTTGGCGGAAAACTTACCTTTTGAAGCCCGTGCAAAGGGAGAACTGATTAAATCGTTGCTTGTTCATCCTAAGATTAAGGAGATTCGGGGTAAGGGACTTATGTTAGCCGCAGATTTGGATACTTTTGAGAAACTGAAACAG
Organism: uncultured Dyadobacter sp.; assembly: GCA_937880795.1. GTDB lineage: Bacteria > Bacteroidota > Bacteroidia > Cytophagales > Spirosomataceae > Dyadobacter. The sequence goes on from CALGRQ010000496.1 coordinate 3,809, forward strand.
ACTATTGACATTTGTATAGAATCGGGTGTGATTACAGATTGGTTTTTGTTCTGTGATAATTCCATGCGTATAGCCCCACCACTTACAATTACCGAAGCCCAAATCAGAGAAGGGTGTGCCGTGATATTAAATGCATTGGACAAAATTTAAGTTTTATAACATAACACTATATACGGAATGATGATCTTTGAAATTCAAAACGACAAACTCCGGATTGCCGTGAAGCAAGCAGGTGCCGAATTGTGTATGATTCGGTCTGTACGTACGAGTCAGGATTATATGTGGGACGGAAACCCGGAGGTTTGGGGCAGTACTTCACCCGTTTTGTTTCCTGTAATCGGAGCCATTAAAAATGGGTTTGTCAAATATGAAGGAAAAGAATATGCAATTCCTCGTCATGGGTTTGTCCGTAATAACGAGAAGGTACGACAGGTGGAGCAGACCGAAACGAGCATAAGTTTCGGTTTGGAATATGACGAAGAGTTTCTGAAAATCTATCCATTCTGTTTCTCCTTTCTCATTACTTATACGCTTGTGGACAATTCAATTGTGGTTAGTCATAAAATTGTGAATTTAGGAGAAGAGGCTATGCTGTTTTCGTTGGGAGCACATCCGGCTTTTAAGTGTCCACTCAATGAGGGCGAAAAATACGAGGATTACTACTTGGAATTTGAACAAAAGGAAACAGATTCGACTTGGTTGTTGGCGGATGGTGGATTGGTGGGTAATGAAAGGAAACCAATTTTAGAAAACACCGATCGGTTGCATTTAAATGGAAATTTATTTGACTTCGATGCCCTAATATTCAAAAACTTAAAGTCGAATAAGGTAACATTGCGCAATAGCAAGGGTAGCAATGCGGTGGCGGTAGAATTTGCCGATTTTCCCTATCTTGGAGTTTGGGCAAAACCACATGCCGATTTCGTTTGTATTGAGCCCTGGTTAGGCATTGCGGATAGTTCAGATTCAGACCAGCAATTGAACCATAAGGAAGGTATTTTAACGCTGGCGGGTGGTAAAACCTTTGAAGCATCTTATACAATCACTATTTCGGAATAAATATTATTTGGGGTAAAATACGAAAATGGGCTCATATGAGCCCATTTTCGTATTTTATATATGATATCACAGACTACAACTGTGCATTCAATTTATCTTCCAATGTTGTTTTAGGAACAACCCCAACAACTTTGTCTACCAATTCACCGCCTTTGAATATCATCAAGGTAGGAATACTACGAATACCGAATTTCGCTGGAACGGAAGAATTCATATCAACGTCCATTTTACCGATCACAGCTTTGCCCTCGTACTCACCAGCCAATTGCTCAACAACCGGTCCGATCATTTTACAAGGTCCGCACCATTCAGCCCAAAAATCAACAAGAACAGGCTTATCGCTTTGGATGAGTTCATCAAAGGTACTATCGGTAATTTCTAGTGCTTTTCCCATGTTAAAAGAGTCTATTATTATTTATTAGTAATATGATTTCATAATCAATATGGCTGGGTAAAAGTTCCGTACCATATGTATATAAAGTTTGAAACAAGGTCAGTTTGCTACGATCTATGCCAAAAAGTACTTAATTCAATGAAAATTTGACACCCTCCATGCTATTCAATGCTTTGAAGAGTTCGTTTGAAGGCGCAACCCGGTAGCCGCGTGAAAGCATTTCTACTTCCAAACGGGTTTCTGGGTCAGTAACGGTCATGTTAACCGTACACGAGCCAGGGTTGTTGCCAAAGGTATCATTCAATATCATGATCGTTTTTTCGTCAATAAAATCAAGCGGTAGGTTGATTTTAATTTTACGGCAGAGTTTTTCTCTAATCTCGGTAAGCAGCTGTATGAAGAGAATTTTAAATTCGAACTGATCTTCTTGCCGCCATCTGTTTTGCACTTTACCCTTGATATGTAAAAACTGACCAACCTGTAAGTAATTTCTGAATTTAACGCAGTCCTCACCTCCTAGCAACATTTCGATAGAGCCCTTATAATCTTCGATTTTGAAGATAATAAACGGACTGCCGTTTTTCGACATCCGCTCCATTACGCTTGTTACGATTCCTCCAATGGTAACTTCTTTGTCAAAATGCTTGGGTTTCCTTTCTCCTTCCGCCATAAACATAACCTGATCGGCCGTGCAGGTACAAAAGTTGTCCAGTTCAATACGGAAAGTGTCTAGTGGATGTCCCGAGATATAAAAACCTACCACATCCTGCTCAAAGCGAAGTCTTTCAAGATCACCCCACGGAGCTATATCCGCTGCTTTGGGTTTACTCATGAGCATGTCATTACCACCGAAAGCACCGAATAGTGATGCCTGAGCGGAAGCTTTTTCAGCATGATAGTTATTGGCATAACGGATCAAACGTTCTATAAATGTCCCGTTCTCCCCTACTTCGGACGCAAAATATTGTGCTCTGTGGTATTCCGGAAAACAATCAAACCCACCGGCGTATGCCAAACTTTCAATCGTCTTTTTATTAACCGTTCTTAAATTTATTCTCGTTATAAAATCAAAAATATCCTTGAATGGACCTCCATTATTTCGTTCTTCAATGATGGATTCCACAGCTGCATCACCACTTCCCTTCACACCGGCCAATCCAAACCGGATTTCATGTTTTTTGTTTGCATTAAATTGCCGGTCGGACTCGTTTACATCGGGTCCCAAAACAACGAGTCCCTGAGATTTACATTCCTCCATAAAGAAGGTAATCTTTTCGATGTTACCCAATGAACTGGTTAATACCGCCGACATATACTCCGCGGTATAATGTGCTTTCAAATAGGCCGTTTGGTAGGCCACGAAGGCGTAACAAGTGGAGTGCGATTTATTAAAAGCATATGAAGCAAATGCCTCCCAGTCAGTCCATATTTTTTCGAGTTTTTTAAGATCAAGACCTTTGTCGCCACCCCCTTTCATGAAATCTCCCTTCATTTTATTCAGGGTTTCAATCTGCTTTTTACCCATGGCTTTACGCAAGGTATCGGCTTGTCCTTTGGTAAATCCTCCCAGTTTTTGGGAGAGTAGCATTACCTGCTCCTGATAAACCGTGATCCCGTATGTATCGGCAAGATATTCTTCCAGTTCTGGTAAATCATAGGATGTTTCCTCTTGTCCGTTTTTCCTTCGAATAAAGCTCGGGATATAGGCAATTGGTCCAGGGCGATAAAGGGCGTTCATCGCGATAAGGTGCTCGAAACGGTCGGGAATCAGATCACGCATGTGTTTCTTCATTCCATCCGATTCAAACTGGAAAATTGCATTCGTTTCACCTTTTTGAAAAAGGTCAAAAACCTTCGGATCGTCCAATGGGATATTATCTATTTCAATTTCAACGCCGTGGTTTTGTTTGATTAACCGGAGCGCTTCTTTGATAATGGTGAGGTTACGCAACCCCAAAAAGTCCATTTTAATTACCCCGGCGTCCTCAATGATTTTACCTTGATACTGGGTAATTAAGAACTCTGAATCTTTGGAGGTACTAACCGGTATAATTTCAGTAAGATCACTAGGTGCGATAATGATTCCGGCAGCATGTATACCTGTATTTCGCACCGTACCCTCTAATCGCCTAGCTTCTTGTAATACGCTGGCTTGTAGATCTTTGCCTGAAATAATGCTTCGCATTTTCTTGACGTTGTCAATCTCTTCCGGTGCGAGCCCTTCTTTTTTTGCCAAACTTCCATCGCCTTCCAGTGGAGCAGTAAAGATTCGGTTCAATGTCATGTTATAGGCCGGCTTATCCGGAACCAACTTAGCGAGCATATTGGCTTCCGATAAATGTAGATCCATCACACGGGCCACATCTTTTATTGCCGATTTGGCTGCCATGGTACCATAGGTAACAATTTGCGCCACTTGATTGTAACCATACTTTTTGACCACGTAGTCAATTACCTTTTGCCGGCCCTCGTCATCAAAGTCCGTATCAATATCTGGTAGTGATATACGGTCAGGATTCAAGAAACGCTCAAAAAGAAGGTCGTATTTTATGGGATCAATATTGGTGATACCCGTGCAATACGCAACCACCGAGCCGGCGGCCGATCCACGGCCTGGGCCTATAAATACGCCCATTTTTCTTCCGGCATCTATGAAGTCGGCTACGATGAGGAAATAACCCGGGAACCCCATGTTTCGGATGGTGTCCAACTCAAAATTCAGACGATCTTCAATTTCAGCGGTGATGGTTCCATATTTGGATTTTGCTCCCTGAAATGTCAAATGTTTTAAATATTCCCATTGATTCAGGACGTCGGCTGTCAATTCCTTTTTACCAACAACTTCCGAAAGCGTATGCGTCTTAAACTCATCTGGAATAGGAAAGTTGGGTAGTAAAATATCCTTGTTCAGGTTCAATTTCTTAATCTTATCGACAATTTCATTGGTGTTGTCAATCGACTCTGGCAAGTCGTTGAACAACTGCATCATTTCACTGGTATTTTTGAAATAGAATTGGTCATTGAAAAAGGCAAAGCGCGATCCTTTGGGTATACCTTTGTCGTCATCAAAATCCTTGGCCGAAGGTGTGCTTTGCTTGTCGCCTGTATTGATACACAGCAGAATATCGTGCGCGTTCCAATCTTCCTGATCCACATAGTGAGAATCGTTGGACGCAATAATTTTTACATTGTATTTCCGTGCAAACCGAATCAGCACCTCGTTTACTATATATTGGTCACGAATTTCATGTCGTTGCAATTCCACATAGAAATCATCTCCGAATAAATCTAACCACCATCTGAACTCCTTTTCGGCTTCCTCCTCTCCTTTTTTGATGATTGTTTTTGGAATGATAGCCCCAATGCAACACGTGGTGGCAATGAGACCTTCATGATATTTTACGATCAGTTCTTTGTCAATACGAGGGTACTTGCCATACATGCCCTCTATATAGCCCAGAGAGCACATTTTTACCAGATTTTTATATCCAATCTCATCCTTGGCAAGTAAAAGTTGGTGGTGTCTTACATCCTTTTTATCCTTGGTGAACTGTCTTATATGGCGGTCTTCTACCACATAAAACTCGCAGCCTACAATCGGCTTAACGCCTTGTTTATTCCCTTCTGCCACAAACTCGAAAACACCAAACATATTACCATGGTCAGTAATTGCAACCGCTGGCATGTTATCGGCTTTGGCTTTTTTAAACAGTTTCTTTATATCAGCCGCACCATCGAGTAGTGAAAATTGGGTGTGGCAGTGTAAGTGGGAAAATTGCATTGTAGTATATTAAATTTAAAGACCTGAGTAGCTAAACAAATGCAGGGACTGGCAAGTTTATCATCAAGCCAGTAGTTCCTCCGGGTAGTTTCTACTCCTGATGGTTAAGGATATAATTCATATAATCGCAATATGGTTTCAAGAGTTTGACACCTTTTATGATGTGATCCACAAATTGTTTGGAAGTCACCTCCTTATCCGTGAAACGGTGAAGAAAAAAAAGCTCCTTCCTTTTCAGCAGGTCAATCTCGGGATGGTCTTTAGGGTAACCCTTGGGAACGGTCTTTAAGGTTTCACCATGCATTTCCGGGAAATAACCCCGGAATTGCTCGTTGTGGATAATTTCCTTTAACTCATGGGCATTATAGTCCACTTCCTGGCGGTACTTCGCTAGTTGCTCTGGAGCTGGTTGCCACATACCACCGCCTAAGAATGACTGCCCATTGGGTTGTATATGTAAATAGTAATCTATTTTGCCTGCGCTTTTACCTCCAGGACCTATCCCGGCCCCCATATTGTTTTTGTAGGGGTCTTTGTTTTTGGAAAATCTGATATCCCTATTAATTCGAAACAGGCAATCTTTCACCTGCAAATCCCCCAGATCTTGAAACTGACTTATTTCATTGATGAGCGTACCAACAAGCTGCTCAACATCCTTTCGAGCAGCCTCATATAGGGAACGGTTTTCCTGAAACCAATCTCTATTGTTGTTCTGCGCAAGATCCTGCAAAAATTGAAGTGTTTGTGTGCGTAGCATGGTATATACTGAGTGCTATATGATGGTAGATGGATCACAATCGGGATTGACTGTATTGGTTCCGTGATTTTGTTTGGTGGGAAATAGATTCCATATATTTTCAAATTTAGTACACTTTTCTGGTTCAATTTAACGAATTTTGCCTTTTGAAAACAGTAATGTTTCTTAAAATCTGATAATCAACGAAAATTGGAAACGTTCAATTTATTTTGTCTCTCCAAGTGCTAGTACCTATTCGTATTTAATGTTAAAAAAATGCAAATAGATTACAACAAGGAGATATATTGTTCATTGAATAAGTATTTATTTCATATCATTATTTAATCATTAATGGCAAGAGTTCTTACTGGAATTCAAAGCAGTGGTCGGCCCCATTTGGGTAACATTTTAGGTGCAATCCTACCTGCTATTGAGCTTTCTAAAAATCCGGAAAACGAATCATTCTTTTTCATAGCGGATCTTCATTCGCTTACGACGCTTAAAGACGGCGCGCTGCGAGCAGAATATGTGAGGGCTATTGCTGCAACATGGTTGGCCTTTGGGTTTGATTACAAGAAAAATGTTTTCTGGAGACAGTCCCGTGTTCAGGAGCATACTGAACTCGCCTGGTACTTGAACTGCTTTACCCCTTTTCCTATGTTAGCCAATGCCACGGCATATAAGGAAAAGTCTGAAAAGCTTTCTGATGTAAATGCGGGTTTGTTTACCTACCCAGTTTTGCAAGCGGCGGATATTCTTTTGTTTGATGCCAACATTATTCCTGTTGGAAAAGACCAAAAGCAACACCTTGAAATGTCAAAGGATATTGCCGTTCGGTTCAATCAGTTGGCAGGCGAAGAAATACTCGTCTTGCCAGAGGCAAAAATTGATGATCGAATCATGACTATACCGGGTATTGATGGTCAAAAGATGAGTAAGTCTTATAATAATTACATCGATATTTTTCTTCCAGAAAATGAATTGAAGAAAGTAACTAAGAAAATACTATCTGACTCAAAGGCACTGGAAGAGCCAAAAGACCCGGATAGTGATGTAACGTTTAAGCTATTTTCGCTAATCGCATCGGAAAGTGAAATTGCTGAAATGCGTAGTAATTATACAAATGGTGGCTATGGCTATGGGCACGCCAAACAAGCTTTACTGGCCTGCATATTGGAAAAATTTGATGAACCGCGCCGAATATTCAACTATTATATGGAAAACAATGAAGAGTTGGAAAGTATTTTGGTAGCGGGTGAGGAAAAGGCACGAAGCGTAGCGCAGCATACCATTGGTAAAGTAAGAAACGTTTTAGGATTTAGTTCATGACAGATACTGTTAACACCCTTGTACGATATGATCAGGAGTTATTTTTATGGCTCAATGGGATTCATACACCTTGGGTGGATACGTTGATGTATTGGATTACTTATAAATTTACCTGGATACCCATGTATCTGGTATTGATTTTCTTTACCGTGAAGGCGGAAGGGAAAAAGTCCATAGCAATTTTGGTAACTGTACTGGCTGCGGTGTTGTTGGCAGACAAGGTAACTTCGGGCATTATGAAGCCTTACTTTGAGCGTTTTAGGCCTTGTCACGAACCTACCCTTGCCGGTTTGGTACATGAGGTTGCCGGTTGCGGTGGTTCATTTGGATTTGCTTCTTCACATGCATCAACAAGCTTTGCTTTGGCAACGGTTTGGTTTGTTATGTTGAAGGATAAAATCAAATATATGTGGCTTATTGTCGCTTGGGCTGCGCTATACTCATATAGCAGGGTGTATGTAGGCGTGCATTATCCTGGCGATATTTTAGTAGGTGCTATCGTTGGAATCCTGAGCGCAGGTATTTGTTTGCGACTTTATTTTACATTTCTGACAAAATATTACTCTAATTAGTTGATTTTTATTTAATTTTGCGCAAATTTTTAGTTAGCCATGGGCTCATTTAATACAGTTAAAATATTTTCAGGAAGTCAATCAGAATATCTGGCAAAAAACATTGCCCGTTATTATGGTAAAGAGTTGGGTGGATACACATTACGTAAATTTAGTGATGGAGAGTTGTCCCCTTCTTTTGAAGAATCTGTAAGAGGATGTGACGTGTTTTTGATACAGTCAACCTTCCCTCCTACGGATAATTTAATGGAGCTTTTACTCATGGTTGATGCCGCACGTCGGGCATCGGCTCACTATGTAACCGTAGTAATTCCATATTTCGGTTATGCGCGTCAGGATAGAAAAGATAAACCCCGTGTGGCCATTGCTGCAAAGGTTGTTGCTAATTTGCTGACGTCGGTGGGTGTAGACCGGTTGGTTACGCTTGATTTACATGCAGGCCAAATACAAGGCTTTTTTGATTTTCCAGTGGATCATCTTGAAGGTACGTCTATTTTTGTTCCTTATATTCAATCTCTTGGTCTTAAAAATCTGCTGATCGCTTCTCCGGATATGGGTGGAGCTGCTCGGGCTAGAAACTTTGCTAAGTTTCTGAATGTGGACATGATTCTATGTGATAAGCATCGGAAACGTGCCAATGAGATTGCCAGTATGCAGGTAATTGGGGATGTAGAAGGAATGGATGTGGTATTGGTGGACGACCTGATTGATACTGGTGGAACACTGTGTAAGGCAGCGGAAATTATTTTGGATAAAGGTGCAAGTTCTGTTAGGGCGATAAGTACCCATGCCATCATGTCGGGAAAGGCCCATGAAAACATCGCTAATTCGGTATTGGAAGAACTGATTGTTACAGATACAATACCATTGAAGCAACAGAACGACAAAATCCGTGTATTGTCGGTGGCAGAGATATTTGCTAAGGCCATTGGACGGATCAGAGATCATGAATCTATTAGTTCATTATTTATAAATTATAATCAGTAAAATTTATTTTTTTTATCTTTTT
>CALGRQ010000497.1 GCA_937880795.1 uncultured Dyadobacter sp.
ACTTGGTAGCTTGGTTAGATCCGAAATAACCGCATTTAAACCCACAGAAGGATAAAAGAATGACCAGTTGCTTTTCGGTAACGTCGAACTCCAATCGTTTCTTCCTGTAATATCGAGGAAGATGGCGTCCTTATAGCTGATTTGCCCAAAACCATATAAAGAATTGATGTTACTGGGCCCGCCCACGCCATTGGAAGCCTGTAAATATTGCGTATTGGAAAGCGTGAAGAAATTAGGAATGGTTAGTGTTGTTCCGGTATTTGCCGAAAGCGATGTATTACGATTGATAAGACTGTTACCCCCTACGTTGACGTTGAACTTAAGGTCGTCCGAAAATTTATCCTGATAGGAAACCAGAAAGTCGTTGTTCAGACTCATGCTTTCCGAAGTGGAAACCCCAAAGTAGCCATCTACCGGTGATACTTTCGATATACCTCCCTTAATTTCATTTTTATAGTTTTCAAATGTCCGATTGAGCGACGACCTTACCAATAGGCTCAATTTTTCATTGATGCTATATTTCAAACTTGCCAAAGCAGCCACGCGATCCCGAACCGAAGAACTTTTTATTCCATTCACGGCTGTATACGGATTGGTTTCTACCAGCTCCGAAGAGCTCCATGTGTGGGTTACAGGAATTCCGAGATCGTTATAAAACTCATATATCTCCGCATCCTGTGTACGAATGTTTCGAGGTATACGGTAGGCATGGCGAAGCGGATTGCTATAATCGATCGACGTACCTAAGCCGTTTTTAATCTCCTGTCGCATGTAGGTAAGTTTACCATCAAGGATCAGCTTTTTGCCCAATTGGTTGGAGAATCGAATATTGGCATTATGGCGGGACAAATCATTAAAAGGCACCACACCTGCTCCGTCGGTATAAGTGTAAGAAAAGTATGTCTGGCTTTTTTCACTACCTGTACTTACAGCCAGGTTGGTGGCCGAATTATGTCCCACTTTGAAAAAATCACGAACATTGTTGGGCTGGGCTGAAAAAGCATACGTTTTAGGTCCGTCCCATTTGGGGTTGTTAGACCAATGCGTCACTTCCTGGCCGTCCATTTTTGGTCCCCAATTGCTGGAACTGTTGCCTATATACTGGCCATTTAACCCTTGCCCGTATGTATCCTGATAATCAATGAGGATATTAGGAATTTCCAGGGTATAGGATTGGCTCACAGATACATCAAACCGACCCGCCGTATTGTCGCCACGTTTGGTGGTAACGACAATGGCCCCATTATTGGCCTGACTACCATACAGAGCCGCCGCATTAGGCCCCTTTAAAACCGTTATCGATTCTATATCGTCCGGATTGAGGTCTGACAAGTTTCCCGGCACACCATCCACAATATACAAAGGTTGACTATTACCGCTGATGGACCTGTTACCCCGTAGCACCACGCGTGAAGCACCACCCACTCCGGTGCTGGAAGTCTGAAAATTTAAACCTGCAACTTTACCGGCCAATGAGTTCAATACATTGTATTCGCGAGATTTTGATATAGCATCCACATCTACTTTTTGGGTAGCATAGGTAAGGCTTTTCTTATCCCGCTCTATACCAAAAGCCGTTACAACCACCTCATCCAGCTTTTTCATGTCTTCGTCCAACGAAACATCCACAGACGAACGTCCTGCCACGGCCACCTCTTTACTCACAAAACCAATGGACGAAAATACCAGAATGGCATTGTTGTCCTGAACGTTCAGGCTAAATTGCCCTTTGGCATCGGTAACGGTACCCACAGAGGTACCCTTGACCAAAACACTCACACCCGGCAATCCGGTGTTATCCACCGAAGAAACTACTTTGCCCGAAATGTCAATGAGTTTTGCCTGTGTTTCAGATTTGTGCTCCATGATAACCCCAACACTTTGTCTTCTGACGCTGATGTTTTGGTTGATCTGCTGAAATTCTAATTTAGATGAGTTGGCAACGCTTGCTAAAACCTGAGCTACCGATGAAGTTCCCTTAGGTTTAGAAAATCGGTCTTTAAGAAATGAATCCTTGGCGTCGAAAGTAAAGACAAAATCTGTTTTGGACTCAATATCCTTAAAAACCTGGGAAACCAGTGCATTGCTATACTGCGTTCGAATGGAAACCTCGTGAATACTTTTCACCGACTCCGTGTCATTGGCCTTGGCAGTATAGACCAATAGCAACTGTAAAACAATGACCATGCACACATAACCTGCTCTCCCGGCAAGTTGCGAGTAAAGTAGTTTTTTCATACTTATTAAGGTTATAAAGGTTTAGGTTGCCCAACATTGATAGACGGCCATTGTATCAATGCAAAGCGCATTCGCGTGATATTTCGTCACGTTATTCAAGCATGCTCGGTATTCACTTGTTCATGAAGAGGGTTGACAGCAGTAACGGTGGGTACTAGAATGACAAAGACACCGTTTCTCCTTCAATTTTATACTGAAATTTCTTATTGAAACTCAAATCTTTAAGCACATTGTGCAGGCTTTCGTGCTGATACCTGGCCATAATGTGCCAGTCGTCCGGTGCACTGCCCTTCACAACAATTTTCACGCCATACCATTTTTCAATCTTTCTGCAAAAACTTGAAAAATTCTCTTGTTTGAGGACCAAAATCCCGTCCTTCCAACCCACCGTTTCATCGGCATCAAACTTTCTTGTTGCAAACACTGTATTACTTTCCGAAGCCACCAATTCCTGACCCGGCTTCAAGATCACAGTATGTGTTTTTTCTTTGTTTTCAACCTTAACCTTACCTTCTACCAGTGCAACTGTGGTTTCGGTTTCTCCCATCTCTTGGGCCACATTAAACGCTGTACCTAAGGCTTGTACGGTTACTCCATTCGCTTCTACAATAAAAGGCCGTTTGTGGTCTTTGACCACTTCAAAAAAAGCCTCTCCCTGCAATCTGACATATCTTAGTGTATCCGAGAAATTTTCAGAAAACCCAATTGTACTACCTGCATTCAACCAGGCTTTGGTACCATCCGGCAAAAAGTATACCGATCTTTTCCCGGCAAGCGACTCCTTCTCGATCCAAACAGCCGGCTTTTCGGCCATCGATAATCTATTGGTTTCTAAACCTCCGCGGTAAAAGTACAGTCCGCCCATCACCAATATAAAAACTGCCGCAGCGGCTCTCCATGGAAACCGATATAGCTTTCGAAACAATGTCCCCTTTTCTTCCCCCTCACCCACCGCCACCTCCCAAATCTGGTCCCGAATTGCATCCATTCCGTCGTGATAATCCAAAGCAGGTGGCGCGTGCCACACTTTTTTGAGCTCGTCAAATACTTGCTTATTGAGAGGCGATGCCAATATCCATTCGTCAAGTTCTGCTTTTTCCTGCTCAGAGGCCACTCCGCTAAGATATTGTGCGATCAAATGATCAATATGTGAATATTTTGAGCTCATAAATTCTGGTTTATACTCCTATAACTCTCAGCGAAATCAAAACCCGTAATGACTTTAAAACTTTTTTATTATTTTTTTCAAGTACACCCAAATGCCGCATTCGCAACGCCTGCATTCATATTAGATTGTCAGAAAGACACATGTAAATTGACTTAATGGCCGTTACTTGGGCCATTTCGTTCTTTACTATTTGTAAAACTAACGTATTGCAATATACGTTCATGAATTTTGTATACCTTTAATTACTTATTTTCCATCAGTACATGGTCAGAAGCCCCCCGACTTTGGTATACTGGAAACCAACACGGTTAGTTCTCCAATTGGGCATGAAGATGCATCCCCAACGTATAAAAATCTACGGCTGGCGGTGAGGTACGTTTAATTTGTATAGGATGGAATAGTATTCAGGTAAAATATTTAAACCGACTTTATCCGATTTTTACGAGCAAGCTCCGCACCCAAGTAGTTTTCAATGCCCTCTCGCAGTTCATTTAGGGCAAGCTTTAAATGCACCTCCACGGTACGCTCCGATATGTCCATGAGTTCTGCCACTTGCCGATAACTCATGCCCTCCTCTCTGATAAACTGAAACACCATCTTTCTTTTTGGCGCAAATCCCTGGATGATGCGCTGTATGGTGTCTTGCAACTCCTGGCCCTCCATGGCCTCATGCGGACTGGTTACTGCCAGGGAATTCAGGACAATTTCATTGGAATCAAACAAATAGGGATTTTCTCGTTGTTGTTTCTTGATGGAAGTAAGGGCTTTATTTTTTATGGAGAAGAAGAGATAAGATTCGAAATGATCCAGAGAAAAGACTTTTTTGCGATGGATGAGTATGTTGGTGAGTACATCCGCAACAACATCTTCTGCCTGCGGCAGCGCATCTACATAATTACGTGCAAACTGAAGAAGCTTGGTATAATAATGTTTAAAGAAAATATCAAACGCCTTCTTGTCCCCCTCGGCAATTTGATTAAAACATTGCCTTTTTGATTCTGAATCTATCATCCCCTTAAAAGATTTGAACTATAATGGTAAGTATGCATATGTGTCATGCCAAAGCCGAAACATCCTGGCATTGTTGTAATGAGGATGTGCAATCATCAAGCGCAGAAGTACCCGAATACATGTTGTTCGAAAAAATTAAAATATCACATGAATTAAGATGTGCATTAGAGTAAAAAGCTACCCATCAGGACTCTATTTAGAAAAATAATATAGCCTAAAATCGAATATATATAAAATACTGGATGGTTAAGAGCAAAAAACAAAAGCGAATATTTTCTACTATTATTTCATAACCTATTTTTATTTGGTGGTTAAGGTATAAACATATTTTAGATTAAAAAAATATTTTCTTGCATTAAAAACTATATCTGTTTTTGTCACTTTTCCCTTACGGGTTTTGAATTGGATGTGGGTTATAGGAACGTAAAAAACCACTTAACCAAATCTCATGCGATACGAATTAATGTACCCTTCGGACATCCGAAAGGCCATAGAAACACATACCCCGGTAGTACTTGCGCTGGGTGTGCTGGAATACCACGGCGAACATTTGACAACGGGTGTCGATACGCTGGTGATTGTCCGGGCATTTGAATTACTCGAAAAGGAACTACCCATGGTGATACTCCCACCATTCTATTATGGAGCGAGCAGCTTTGCAGTGGAACCTCCGGAAAAAAAGGGAAGTGTTCATACCGGACCTGAAATTTTGTATCCTTTTGCCCAAAATTTATTTACGAATTTATTAAGAATCGGTTTTCGGAATATTCATGTTTTTGTTCACCACCAAAGTGAGAATTTCACAGCAGGTATGCCCACTGATCTTTCCTTTAAACTGGCAGCAAGACAAGCTACATTTTCCTTTTTAGAAAAAGAACGAGGTGAAGGATGGTGGGGAGATGCCAGCTCATCAAACTATTACGAACAACACACACAGGGTAGCGATCCTTTTAACTGGATCCGTATACACCCTTTTTTAAGTCCGCAAATTCAAGCCGAATATCCCATTGACCACGCAGGCAAACTGGAAACTGCGCTCATGATGGCTTTATGCCCGGAAGGAGTGGATATGGAGCAATTTAAGACGGGTACCTGGTATACCGAAACCGCTCCACAGGCTAGTTTGGAATATGGAAACAAGGTAAAGGAACTCATTCTCAATCACCTCAGAACAACGTTAACCTATCATGAATAACAATAAGACACCACTCCTACCCATGCTCATCATTGGCAGCATGTACGTTATTCTTGGCTTTTCGGTGGGTATTAACGCCTTTTTCATCCCATTTGTTCAAGAAGCTTTTGAGGTTTCCACGGCTGCTTCCTACCTCATCATGACGGCCACATTTTCGGCCTATGTATTGTTCGGAGTCCCATCCGGTAGAGTACTTACGCTCTGGGGTTATAAAAAAGGGATCAGTATTTCCTTTATCATTATTGCCTTGGGTTTTTTCCTTATAGGATATTCCGCCGAGCTCGTCAACTTTCTCGTTTTTCTACTGGCTCTATTTATTATTGGAATCGGGCAAACGCTTCTCACCGGCGCCATCAATTCGTATGTAACCATATTAGGACCGGCCGAAAGTGCCGCAAGCCGCATCAGTACGATGGGCATTGCAGACAAGCTCGCTCTGGCTGGTGCTTCCCTCATCCTGGGTTTGTTTCTTGATCTGAGTGACGTAAAACTGATTGACGCCATTGTTCCGTTTTATATCATTGGTGGTATACTAATTGTGGTGGGAATTTTGTCGCTTTACGCACCACTTCCCGAACTGAAAGCACCGGGAGAAGATGAACCCGAAGACAGTATAGATGAGATTTCCACCTATGCCAATCACAAGACCAGTATACTTCAGATCCCACACGTATTGTTGGGTGTGCTTGCCATTTTTTTCGATGTCGGCGTGGAAATTATAGCCCTGGGCTCTATCAATGATTACGCCAAAGTACTCGGGTT
>CALGRQ010000498.1 GCA_937880795.1 uncultured Dyadobacter sp.
GCAAAAAGTAATAAGTTTTAACGCATAAAAAAGGGTCTAAAATTGATATCAGTTTTAGACCCTTTTTGTTGATACAGACCACCTAAGATGGATACTCAATGGCTGCACCGGTTTCTCGGTGCGACTTCTTCTCCCATATACGTTTCCAGCCTTCCTGCATGAATCCGATTCCGTAACCAAATAACTGAACAAAAGCAGCACCTACACTCAAAGTAGCCACTTCTAAACTCTTAGTCTTTCGAAGTGCATCCAGAAATAGCAATACTATATATGCTCCCAAACCTACTAACCCAATGTAGAAGAAAGGTTTGAAAATAAAATACCACAAAGGAACACTGCAAACCCCACAGGTGAACAAGAAAGGAAAGGTATGCACCAGTTTAAGTTCATTGGGATAAAACCGTGCGATATTGATGCGCGCTCGACCAAAGAACTTAAGTTGCCGGTAAAACTGTGCAAATTGGGTACGCCGTTTATGGTAAATAAAAGCTTCTGGAATCAACGCTGATTTAAATCCCAGGCGGATGGCAGCAATACTGAACAGGATGTCCTCTCCCATTCTACTGGTTAGAAATCCTCCTGTTTTCACCCACACCTCACGAGACAAACCCATATTAAAACTGCGCGGATGAAATGTGCCTCCCATATTATTCTTTTTTCCCCGGATTCCACCCGTCGTAAAAACAGAAGTCATGGAATAGCTAATTGCCTTTTGAATGGGCGAAAAAGACGGGTGATCCGTATCCGGGCCACCGTATAGATCAACATAATTGGTTTGAAGACGCTCGTCAACGATTTGTAGGTAATTAGGCTCTATAAGGGCATCGGAATCCAGCAGTATAAAGTAATCTCCAGTAGCACGTTCAAAACCATGGTTCCTGGCAAACCCCTGTCCTCCATTCGTTTTGAAGTAATAATGTATATCCAGGATCCTCTCGAAAGATCGCACTACTTCTTCGGCCGTAACAGTGGAGCCATCTTCTACAATAATCACTTCAAAATTTTGGAATGTCTGAGTAGTCAGACATTCCAAAAGCTCCTTTAACTCGTCGGGACGGTTATATACCGGAATGATGACAGAATATTTTCTCAAAGGAATAGGATTCATATACTAAGCCAGCCCAAGTGCTTCTTTGAGCGCTACCTCATTGGCTTCTATAATCCGATTGATGTGCTTATCTTCTAACGCAGTTGATAAGAACATACTTTCAAACTGAGAAGGCCCCATGTATATACCCTGGTTTAGCATGGCATGAAAATATTTACCAAAAACTGCTAGATCAGACGTCTTTGCTGACGGGAAATCGGTAACTTTTTGGTTGGTAAAAAACAAGGTATACATAGAACCAATTTGGTTCATGGTATAATCCAACCCTAACTTAGTCATTGAGTTTTTAAAGCCGTTAGCCAATTTTTCACCGGATGCCTCCAGTTGGGTATATACCTCTGGATGCTCATTTAAATAAGTAAGCATAGTAAGTCCGGCTGCCATGGCAATGGGGTTACCAGAAAGCGTTCCAGCCTGATAAACCGGTCCTAACGGAGACACCCAGTTCATGATTTCTGCACGACCGCCATAGGCACCCACAGGCATTCCTCCACCGATAATTTTTCCCATGGTGGTCAGGTCTGGGGTGATACCGAAGCGTTCCTGCGCGCCACCTTTTGATAACCGGAAGCCTGTCATTACCTCATCAAAAATAAATACAATACCTTCGGCATCGCATATCTTTCTAAGGCCTTGCAAATAACCGTCCTGAGGCAATACACACCCCATATTACCCACAACAGGTTCTAGTATTAGCGCGGCAATTTGGTTCTTATTCGCATCCACCAATCTTTGTACAGCCTCTAGATCGTTATAAGGCGCTGTTAATGTATCGTTGGCTACCCCCTTGGTTACTCCCGGACTGTCCGGAGCTCCATGCGTAATGGCTCCACTGCCTGCCGCTATCAAAAAGCTGTCTCCATGCCCATGATAGCAACCTTCAAATTTGATGATTTTGTCGCGTCCGGTAAAACCCCTGGCTACCCGTATAGCAGACATCGTTGCTTCTGTACCAGAATTTACCATACGTACCTTTTCAACGGATGGCATCATACTCACGATCAACTCTGCAATTTCTACTTCTCTACGGGTAGGCGCACCAAACGAAAACGAATTCTGAACGGCATCGGAAACCGCCTTCTGAAGTAATTCATGAGCGTGTCCTAATATCATAGGCCCCCAGGAGTTGATTAGTTCTATGTATTCGTTACCATCCTCATCATATACATAAGGCCCCTTTGCCGACTTGATAAAAATAGGTGATCCACCTACTGCACGAAAAGCACGGACCGGTGAATTAACACCTCCGGGTATAAATTTTTGGGCTTTTTCAAATAAACCCTGACTTTTTGAAATATTCATTTTGATATAATTTTTCTTCTTCATTCTATCCTCAGGGTATTAAATTACCTTGAGAAATTGCGGAAGCATCAATAGCTGATGCTTTCCTCATTAATTCGCAGGACTCCAACGCCCTCCCCCTTGATACTTTAAAACAGGACTGATCTGATTGTCATTAGACTTTGTAAAATCGAAACCCGATAACAGGTAATCCTCACCTATATGCCTACGAGACTGGATCCCTTTTTTAAAGCCATCCTTATGTTCGTTGAGCATGCGTCCGAAAAACAACAGCT
>CALGRQ010000499.1 GCA_937880795.1 uncultured Dyadobacter sp.
ACCAACGATGGCTGGCCCGATGAAAACCGGTAAGCCTGCTCCCAGATTTAGAATGGCCATAGCGGCACCTTTTTCTTCTTTTACCAGTGATGGAACAAGAGCCGACAGAGGCACATAGCCTGCCAGAAGTCCTCCCCATAAAATACCGGAGAACATCACCAGCCAGTAGTTGCCGTCGAACCACACCGGCGAATAATAGAATAGGAGGGTAGTAATTCCGCAACCAACGCCACCAAACCACATAATGGTATTACGCCATCCCAGGCGATCACCAATGAAGCCAAACATGAGGTTGAAAATGATATTGCTTGTGAATATAGTCCCCCAAATTTGTAGCCATTCTTTGGTAGAAAATCCATGAGAGGCCAGGTACATGGGTAAGAATACAGGGAAGGCAAACTGTGCTGTAGTGTTAATCACGCGTACGATTCCGCCCAGTAAAACTTTGGGTTCTTCACGAACAATGGTAAGGCCTTTAAGCAGTTCTTTGGTTTTGGTGGAGGTGTTTCCCGCTGCTTCCAGCGTTGAACGGAATTGATCCTTATTGAGTACCAAAGCAAAGAAAGCACCCACCGAAACCCAGAAAATGGAGCTCCATAAGGTGTTATGATAGCCGATATGATCAATGGCCCAGCTTGAATAATACGCACCCAATACGTTCAATCCGCCTGTAAATACGAACCAAAACCATCCCACAGCTCGTCCTAGCTGGTTCTGCGGTGTGCGGTACGTAATCCAGACGAGGAAAGAATACGCAAATAAGGGATATCCAAAGCCCCTTATGGCATAGGTTAGCAGCATGACCGGAAAATTCAGTTCTCGCATGCCCAGCCCCACAAAGCCAATGGTACCGATGATGTATAACAGAATCCCGGCAAACATGGTTTTTCGCGGGCCATAACCTTCGGCCAGAACTCCTGAAAACCAGGATGAAATGGCAATGGTGATCCCATAAACCGTAAATAAGGAGGCCGATTGCTGGATCGTCATGCCGTGTTCGAGCAGATAGGGGCTTAGCCAGCCTTGTTCTACTCCGTCACCCATCATGAAGATAAGGATCCCCAGATAACCCCATGCGAGGTTTTTAGGCATCCCCACTTTTTCTAAAGTTGGAGTCATTGTACTAAAATTAAGGGTTAGGAATAGGTCGTTTCTTAGGATCTGACGGTGTGTAATCAGACTTTAATAGCTTTGGTACTATATGGGTATTAAGTATTATTTAAAGGGCTAAAAAGGTTAACAAACAAAGCGAAATAAACTTTATTAAACAAATTAAAAGATAATTTAAGTTTTTTAAACACTATATTGAAACACATTTAAATTGGATGATTCGGAGGTGATGCTATATTTATATGGATTTGGTAATGTATTAATAGAACTATTTTTATAATAGGAATATATTGGCAGAAATCTCCATTTTATTTTATTTAAATAACTTTCGTTTTTTCTTTTTACTATTGCCCGGAAAGAAAACGGAAATGAAAAATATTACAGAGAGGCATCAGTTTATTTTACAGGAATTAAAGCATTCAGGAACTAGCAGACCGGATGGAAGTGTCTGGCGTAACGATTCGGAAAGACCTGAAATTACTGGAAGATAAAAATCTGCTGTTTCGTACGCACGGGGGAGGTTCTATCCACAATCCTTACGCAATGGAAAGGACGATCAATGAAAAAGAATTGATCAATGCCGAGGAGAAACAGCATATAGCCCGAGCAGCACTGGATTTGATCAAAGAAAATGATTCGATCATGATAGGCTCCGGAACCACCGTTTTTGAACTGGCCCGATGCCTACAGCCAGCGAAACAAATTACGGTGATTACGCCCGCCGTGAAGGTAACTTTGGAACTAAGTAATCGACCGAATGTGGAGGTTTTACAGTTAGGAGGCTTAATACGTAAGAATTCTTCGTCTGTTGCCGGTTCCTATGCTGAATATATACTGGCCAATATTTCATGTGGGGTTCTGTTTATTGGGGTCGACGGTATCGATTTTGATTTTGGATTATCGATCAGCAATTTAACTGAGGCAGGGTTGAATCAAAAGATGATCAGTGTAGCCCAATCGGTTGCTATTTTGGCTGATCATACAAAATTTGGAAAACGGGGAATCGGGAAAATCTGTGATCTGGACGCCGTACAGTACATCATTACCGATCAAGGCGTATCCAAGGAAACGGTGGATGCACTGGAAGATCGGGGTATAAAAGTGATTGTGGTGTAATGTGCATGTCGTGCGAGGTATATGTCACTCTGAGCGTGTCGAAGGGTAGTATTTAAATCCCTATTCTGTTTATGTTTAGACAGGCTCAACATGATAACCGATGTCACTCTGAGTCTGTTGAAGGGGTATTTTTATTTAAGAAGTGTATCAGAAATTGTGTGCCGGAATTGGTGGTTGCTTTTATTTCAATTTTCAAAATTTCAGCCAATTCCTTTACAATACGCAGTCCAATTCCATTGATTTCCGGCGCTTCATCCGGGAAGTCTGGATTTGTCGTAGTTTGATTATTAAACCAGTCCAACATATGCTGAGGCAGTCCTGATCCGTTGTCCGAAACAATGACCGTAACGCCACTGGGATGGTTATAGGCCTGCACCACGATTCCCCCATCATAGCTGAATTTGTTGGCGTTATCAATCAAATTGTGAAGTATAATTTTTACCAATTGGCGGCTCGTTCGCATGTGGAGTGTTTCCTGTATTTGATTGTCAAAACGATTCTTTCGAATGGCAATAGATTGTTTAAAAACTTGGGCCACTTCGTCCACAAGATCTTTTACCGGGAACGTGTCGTAGACGACCGCACCATCGGAAAGCTGGGAACGAACATAGGAAAGTATATTTTCCAGATGCATCAATATTCGCTTGGAAGACTCGTTAATGCTGGCTCCTACGGTTTTAGTAAATGAAAGATCTCCGCTGTCAATCATTCCGGGGATTTTGTTGGAAGTAAATTCAATGGATCTCAATGGACTCCGTATATCATGACTGATCGAAGCGATCAAGTGCATTTGCAAGCGGGTTTGTCTATGAAGTTCGGCCTCCGAGATTTTTAGGACATGTACGGTCTCTTGTAAATCTCTGGTTCGCTCGGTTACGCGTGTTTCAAGCACACGGTTAAGACGGGTAATCTTTTTGAGGCGGTTCTTGTAATAAAGGAATGACGTCACAATGGCTGCCAAAAGCACTAAGATTTTGAAAATCCAGGTCTCATACCAGGCATGGGGAATGTGTATACGCAACAGGGTTATTTGTTGTGCATAGGCACCAAATCCGGAATTTTTGCGGATTTTAAGCAGGTAGTTGCCTGATGATAGGTTGTTTAAATGAATGAAATGTTGCTCATTTTCAAAGGGATACCATATTTGCCGTAATGAATCTTTTCCTTCGGCCGAAACGGTATAATATAACTGCTGGTTTTGTTGGTTTCCCCGGTAAGGAGAAACCACATATACCTTTAAGTCGCTGATATCGCTTAGCTCCACTTCAGAGTTGTGTATAGCTACATCTCCTGATGCCGATTCAACGCGATCAATAAAAATTTTGGAGTCGGGAACATCCACCGGAATTTGTTCTGGTTTAAAGAAAACCATACCGTCAATTGATGGAAAAGATATATATCCGTTCTTTAAACGTACGGCGCAGGGTTCACATCCACCGTTAAATTCGTCAATTCGAAAACCATCTTTTTGCGTATATAGGTGATAGTATATTCGGGTGCTGTCCCCGTGTACCTTGTAATTTAACAAATCGGCACGGCTCATTCTGAACAAACCATTGTTGGTGGGAATCCATAAGAAATCCTTTTGATCAAGGACGATACAGTGGGGCTGTGACAAATAATGGTTTCGATCAAGTGGAAAACGGGTTAGCTTGTCATGCCGAATTAAGAAGACTCCATAGTTCATGGCAGTGAACCATACTTCTCCGTTATCGCTTTTGAGTATGCTTTTAATCCATAATTTTTCAGTTCCGGGAATGACTGAGAAAGTTTTGCGGTCCAGATACACTTTGAAAAGGCCGTTTACTGTACCTACCCACAATACATCTTTGCCTTCATTCAGGATATAGCAGATTTTTGTAAGTTTTTTCGTGAAAATTCGAAGTGGCATTCCGGCTTCGGTCGGATCCACATATTGGAGGCCGCGAAAGCGCGTTCCCAACCAGATGCGTCCGTCAATATCTTCATAGAGATGCGATATTTCTCCCTGGGCATTCCAGGTGCGTTTTAATTGTTTTCCGGTATTATCATAACGATATAGTACTGAATCTTTTACCAGCCATAGGTCGCCGGTTCGATCTTTCACCATGGTTCGTGTAAGCATGGAGTACCCTTTGGATGTGGGTAGCTTGGTGGCTATATGGCCCCCATTAGACGTTTTCCCAAGTACCGTAAGAGAAGGGGTAATGACCGTACTGTCGGTATAGGCAGCATGCGCATAAAAAATGTTGGCTTCCCGTTCATTGCTTTCAATAGTAACCGTATCAAAGATGTGGAAGTCGAGTATATAAAAACCATTATTTAACGTTCCCAGGTAAAGCCTTTTCTGTGTACGATCCCAAAAAACGGATGAGACATTGTTTTTTTCAAAGTCGAAATCGTCTAATATCAGGGTGGTTTCTATATTGCCGGACGTATGTTGCGAAAGTGCGTATAACTTCCGGTTTTGGTATAAAAAGGCCTCGCCCGTGAGGTTATTTGGAAAAATTTCGAATGGTTTGGTAAGTATCGGTGTATTTTGATGGGAAGAACTGCTGACCAGGGTCACTTTTTTGATCGTCGAGTCCCTGCTAAATCCATCCGTTATCCATGTAATATTACCGTCTTTGCCCGCATGGTAAAATGCCTTTCCAAGTCGGAACAGATTACGAGGAGACTTGATATTGGTTTTGTGCGATTTACTCAGTTTCCATTCCTTGTAAATGTCAATAGTTCCATCTTTTTTCCAAAGATAAAAATGGCCTGCTGTCCCTTCAATCCAAAAAAGATATTGGGCAGGAGGTGTATTTTCAATGCGCTGGTCCGACAAGCCCGTTGCATAGGTCAAAGTAAAGTCACCTTCTTGTGTTTTGAGTAATGATTTTAGTCTGGATAGGTTTTTAGGAACAAATTTGACAGGTTTCCCCTCTTCAATTTTAATGTAGTCGTAAAGGTCCGTGAGGCCATACAAGCAACGGGATTGGTCTTCGAAAGCTGGAATAAAGCCTGTAAAAATATTGGTGTTGAGGTTCATGTCCCGCTGCCCGAAGGTTCGGATGGCTTTGCCATCAAACCGGGCTAGCCCTTCAAATGTGGAGAGCCATATAAAACCGTCCGGACCTTTGGCTATGGCCCGAACCGAATTTTGAGGCAAGCCATTCACGCTGTTGAAATGGCGGATGGCGTATCGGTGGATGAAGGCCTGGGCGTTATAAGGAGCTGAAATAGAAAGAATCAGCAATAAAACAGAAAAAAGAAATTTCATGACTGCATACTCATCTTTTGATCAAGATAAGTATTGATCAACCTGGAAATACTACTTATTAATGAGGTGTGTGTGAAAATAATTTTAAAGGAATTGGGTTTATGTGGAATGGTGGCGAACGATAAAAAATAAATTGTTGAGTTGGCTGGAACTGTCTCGTATAACCTTTGGTGTACCAAGCTTGCTTCTACCATTCCTCATGCGATTGGCATAAATAGAAATAGTGTAGATCTAAAAGTCAAGAATTGATTTAGTACAGTAGAAGCATGGCCATAGGTTTATACGGGTTGAGTAAGCCGAGTGTCGGATACTTTTCGGCTGTAAAAGTAGAAATAAAAAATAGAAGAAAATGGCTGGTTAGAATTCTAGAAAGTTAAGATTGTTTTGTATATTGCTCGTAATCAGTCAATTGCGATTTTTATCCAAACTTCTATATAGAAATGTTTCTAGTGTTTATTTTGTTGATTATTCAACTGATTTATCCGTTTCCGTAATATACAGGCGCATTTATTATAACACTCCGTAAACAATCCAGTAATCGAATCGGTTGATTGATAAGGACTTTGGAGCGATACATAGGCTCTAAAAGGCACTCAATTGAAATGATACTACACTTTTGACTATCTGATTAGAAATAATTATTTGATAAAAATTTGTACTACATATGATAAAATTTATTGTATACGAATGGCCACATAACTAACTTTGAGGCTCCTATACCTTTAACAATGGATACAATGACTAATGTTTTAATTATTGATGATCACCCAGTTGTTAGGATGGCCATGATTTTCGTCATTCGTGATATTTATCAGGATGCTAATATTTTTGAAGCAAATGAATTTCCAGAGGGCATAAGTATTTTAAACAATAACCCCATTAGTCTGGTTATTCTTGATATCCACATTCCCGGAGGACAGGACATCAAGATGATTAGTATGATTAAGTCACTGCAACACAAAACGAAAGTTTTGATTTTTAGTGGGTTGCATGAGGATCAATACGCACTAAAATATGTTCAGGCCGGTGCCGACGGATTTTTGTCGAAACGGTCAGACCCTGAGTCATATGGCGAGGCCATAACCACCGTGCTGAATAACGAAATATTCCTAAGTAAGTCGATACGCGACAAGGTACAGGGCGATTTAGCCATTAGGCAATCTCCGATCCGGGCCAAACGCTGGGTAGGTCTTACAGAGCGTGAACTGGAAATCAGTCGGTTGCTCATCAAAGGCTACTGGACCAAGGAAATTGCCGTAGAGCTAGATCTTAAATTGAGTACGGTGAGTACTTTCAAAAAGAAAATTTTTTCGAAATGTGGCGTAACCAACGTAGTAGAATTGTCCAAAATCATCGATGACGTGCTACCCACTCCTGACTGAACCGCACTAACCTAGTTCAATATTTCCATTTGTCGCGATAGCGCCAGAATGTTATTGACCTGCATTTTCTTGAAAATACTTGCCTTAAATGTACTCACCGTGCTGGCCTGTAAGTCAAGCATCTTAGAAATTTCAACCACTTTCATCCCTTTCACCAGTAAATGTGTAACCAGTTTCTCGCGGGGAGTTAGGGTTTTCAAAGGATTACTGCTCGAAGCCGTTTCATTGGCAATGACTTTGGAGAGCAAGGCTTGACGGACTTTGGGGCTAAAATAGGTTTTGGAGTCGAGAACCGTATCAATGGCATTGATGAGCTCACTCACAGCGCTTTCCTTAGATATAAAGCCATTGGCACCGGATGCTACCGAGAGCAACGCATAATGGCCTTCGTTCATCGAAGAATAGAGCAGAATTTTGCTATTCCATCTTATTTTTCTGAGTTCTTTAAGCGTTTGAAGGTTGAAATCTGAAATGCCTATTTCGATGATAATGAGTTCGTAGTGGTTTTTTTTGGCGGACTCGATCCCCTTATCTAACTCAGAAAACAGGGTAATTTTAGCTTCGGGTTTGTGTTCTTTAATTTCTCTTTTTACGGCACTTAAAACAATTGGGTGGCTGTCAATAACAAGAATTTTCATGGATTGTGAATAGGGTTTAGTTTAGCGAGGTATATAAGGTGTGATTCGAAAAAATTTGCCACATGAAATCCTATATAGCTAAGTATCAATGGGATTTTGGTGCATCACTGTAATATGGCATCAAAAATAGATAGAAATATCGCTGCTATTTATATAGTATAGAAACATTTCTATTCAATTTTTACATTAAATTATTGTCCGGTCGTAGAATGTGAAAACATTATTTGTGTTGACCAGTGGTTTGCATAGAGAAAATTTGGAGGAAGTAAAGTGGGGAGATGCAGGGAGCGGAACCCTGGTCCAGAACATATAATCCGTATATTAGGCCATCGATGCTGTTGGCAACGACTAGGTGGTATGTTTGAATTACTTTCAACTACAATATGGTATAATTAGTGCTCGGCTGTCACACAGAGCTTGTCGAAGTGCCAGGAAGATTTCAATTCCTGTATGGTGCGATTGATACTTAAGTAATCGGCAAGTAAACCCCATTCATACATTCTTTCAATTCCTATATGGTGCGATTGATACTAAATTAGGAGACTGTAAACTAAACTGTGTCACCTCTTAATTTAATTAAGGGGAAAAATAAGTAAATTACTTTAACTTATAGACACGATGACGACAAACGAATCCTTTGATTTTCAACGCTTCAAAGAAGAAGCAATGCAAGGTCTCTATGACGGCAAAAAAATGGGTGGTACTGACGGTGTATTTGCTCCAATCTTGAAACATCTGCTTGAATCCATGCTTGAAGGTGAGCTGAATAACCACTTGGAAGAAAGTAAAGCTGCCGGGGAGAGTAACCGTAAAAATGGTAGAACAAAAAAGACTGTCCGAAGTCTTCAATCGGGTCATTTAGAGGTTGAAAGCAGCCGTGACCGCCAGGGTACTTTCGAACCTAAAATCCTGCCTAAACGCCAATTGATTATCACAGAAGAGCTTGAAGATAAAGTAATTGCGATGTATGCACGCGGTATGAGTACCCGTAACATCTCCGAGTATGTCAAGGAAATGTATGCAATGGAAATATCTGCCACTGAGATTTCTCATATCACTGACAAGATAATTCCGCTGATGAATGAATGGCGTAATAGGCCATTGGAAGCCGTTTATCCCTTCGTTTTCTTGGACTGCATGCATTATAAAGTACGAGACAACGGAACCGTTGAGTCAAGGGCAATTTATAACATATTGGGAATAACCCGTGAGGGTAAAAAAGATTTGATTGGGATTTATCTATCTGAAAACGAGGGCGCTAAATTTTGGTTGTCCGTTCTTACAGATTTAAAACAACGCGGTGTTGAAGACATTCTAATAGCCTGCATAGACGGCTTAAAAGGTTTTCCGGAAGCCATAGAAGCCGTATTTCCTAAAACAAAAGTTCAACTTTGTATAATCCATCAGATTCGCACAAGCATTCGTTATGTGCCTGAGAAAGATAAAAAGGCTGTTATTGAAGATTTAAAACCTGTTTATAAAGCCGTTAATCAGGAACAAGCATATGAAAGGCTCCTTGAATTCGATGACAAATGGGGGAAGAAATATCCCTTGGCGGTGAAATCCTGGATGGATAACTGGGTGAATCTATCCACCTTTTTTGAGTTTACTGCTGAAATAAGAAAGGTCATTTACACCACAAACGCTATTGAAGGAATGCATCGGCAAATTCGGAAAGTAACAAAAACAAAAGGAGCGTTTACGTCAGATCAGGCGCTACTAAAACTGGTGTATTTGGTTGTAAGGGATCTTTCAAAAAAGTGGACGATGTCAATCCATAACTGGGGCTTGACGATGTCTCAATTGTACATTAAATTTGGAGACAGATTACAGGCTGACCGTGAATTTTTCCTTGGCGGCTGAATTTCCCAAAATCAAATCCTGACACAGTTCAGCGTACACTCCCTGAATTGAAGGATTCGGCCGATGCATTGGTACTCCTGTGGT